>NZ_CATKQD010000015.1:0-82839 GCF_949768175.1 Pseudomonas sp. IT-P74
TTGCTCGCGATGAACGATAACCCGGTCTAAAGCCCTGCCGCGGTCAGCCGCGCCGCATGCTCGACAAACAAGCGGATCGGCTCGGCTCCCTTGCCTACCAGCCCCAGCGACTGGTTGACGATATCGAAGTGATCCAGCGGATATTCGTCACCAATCACCATGCCCAGATGCGAGCTGTAGCGTCCGACCATGCCGTCGCAATGCCCGGTTTCGCGGACGAAAGTTTTAGCGAACAGCCGGCAAGTGCGGTTGGTGCCGTCCAGCAGATTGCGCCCGCGATCGGTGATGCCCGGTTGCAAGGTGCCGGACCAGGAGTAATAGCGCACGCCGTTGACCTCCTCCGGCCCCTGACCACCCCAGGTCTCGGGCAATCCCTGTGGATAATGCTGGTTGAACAGCGCGACGCCAGCGCTGGTGAGGGAGTGATGGGACGCATGGATAGCCACCGGCAGCTTCGGCCCGCGGTAACCGGTGTCCAGCCACCCCATCAGCACGGCGACCATTCGCAGAAAAAAGCACAGTAGACGACCACGGACACTGTCATGGGGGTAATGCTCGTGCAGGTAATCGGCGAGCTCCGAACCGTGGTTCGGCCCCGCCACCGATGTCACCGATGCCACCAGGTCCGGGCGTTTGGCCGCGGCATAACGGGCGGTCAACGAGCCCTGGCTATGGCCGATCAGGTTGACCTTGGCGGCCCCGGTCTCCCGCAGAATTTCGTCGATACGCACAAGCAATTGTTCGCCGCGCACTTCGTTCGAATTGAGCGGCGAGACCTGCACGGCGAACACCACCGCACCACCATGGCGCAACGTCTCGACGATCCCGTACCAGTACGGATAAAACACCAACCGGATGAACCCGAGCATTCCCGGGACTAACACCAGCGGGTAGCGCGGGGCAGAACCTTGCGACATGGGCGGACATCCTGGTGGTCGGGCGGTGACGCAAGGCGGGATGCAAGACATCCGCCAAGCATCGCCAGCGAAGATGACAACTCAGCGACAAGTCTATGTCATCCGCCCTACTTCAACCCCACCACGCCCGCCACGATCAGCCCGACCGAGACCAGCTTGATCACGCTCAGGCTTTCACCCAGCAGCGCGAAACCGAGAAACACCGTGCCCAGCGAACCGATGGCGGTCCAGATCGGGTACGCGATGCTCACCGGCAACTCGCGCATGGCCAGGGTCAGGAAATAGATCCCACCCACAGCGGCCACCACGGTGATCAGCGAAGGCCAGAGCCGGGTAAAGCCCTCGGCGTACTTCATGCCCATGGCGAAGGTGACTTCGAACCCGGCGGCGACCAGCAGAAACAGCCAGGCCATCTAGAACTCCCCGGCCAGCGCCAACAGACGCCGCTCAGCCTCGGCGGCAGAGATCTCAAAGCTACGCTCGGCGGACTCTTCACCCTCGGCAGCCACCACGGTGACGTCCGTGATGCCGATGAATCCGAGCACCGTGCGCAGCAGCGTGTCGGCATGGTTCATGGCTTCCAGTTCGCCGCCCGGGCCAAAACCGAAGCCGCCACGGCTGGTGATGATCAGGGCTTTTTTGCCCTGCACCAAGGGTTGGTACTGGGCCACGCCATTGTCCAGGGTGTGAGCGAAGGTCACTCCCACCCGCACAATCTGATCGATCCAGGCCTTCAAGCCGCTGGGTACGCTGAAGTTGTGCATCGGCGTGGATATCAACAGCACATCGTGGCCAAGCAGTTCGCCAACCAGTTCGTCGCTGAGGGCCAGGTCAGCCTGCATCGACAGCGGCCGAGCGGCGGGCTCGGGGTAAAACGCGGCGGCCACGAATGCCTCGTTGACCGGAGGAATCAGTGCCCGACCGACTTCGCGCCGGGTCAACTGTGAATGTGGATGACGGGACTGCCAGGCCGACAGAAACACTTCGGCCAAACGCCGGGAGTGTGAACGGTCACCACGGGGGCTGGCGTGAACGGCAAGAATTCTACTCATCTGTCTCTCCTCAGGGCTAAACTCAAACGGCTTGTGGCTTGTGGCTTGCAGCTTGAAGCTCACCACCGTCCTCGTTCAAATGAGCAGAAATCAGTCTGGATGAATTCATTTCATCCATGGAGTGTTCAATGTTTGCCTCGTTGCCGTTGACCGCCCTGCGGGCCTTTGAATCCGCCTCGCGCCTGTTGAGCTTCAAGGCCGCCGCCGAAGAACTGTCCGTTACCCCGACGGCGGTGTCCCACCAGATCCGCTCCCTGGAGAGCTGGCTCGGCGTGCCGTTGTTCGAGCGCCTGCCACGCCAGGTACGCCTGACCGAATGCGGCGAACGGCTGTTCCAGAGCCTGCACGGGGCTTTCCTCGAAGTGGCGCAAAGTGTCGATACACTGCGTCCGCAACGCAGCGGCGCCAACCTGACGGTCTCCACCACCGCCGCCTTCGCCGCCCTGTGGCTGGTGCCACGCTTGGGACGCTTCTACGCCCGGCACCCGAACATCAATGTGCGCCTCGATACCCACTGCGAGGTCATCGATCTGCATCAGGACGCCAGTGTCGATCTGGTGCTGCGCTACAGCCTTGATGATTACCCCAACCTGTACGGCCAGTGCCTGTTCGATGAGTCCTTTGGTGTCTACGGCTCGCCCGAACAAGTGGCCTTGGCGTCGAGTCGCACCCCCACACTGATCAGCGTTCGTTGGCACAACTCCAAGCTCTATGCCCACGGCTGGGAAGCCTGGTGCGCTCGCTCCGGCGAAACCTGGCTAAGCGACCAGCCCGCCGTGCGCGAGTACGACGAAGAGCATTACGCCCTGCAAGCGGCAATTGCCGGCCAAGGCCTGGTGCTGGCGAGCAATATTCTGGTGTCGGAAAGCGTGGCCAGTGGCCTGTTGTTGCCGTACCGGGGGGAAATCCAGGTCGACGGTGCCGGCTACAGCGCACTGTGCGTGCCTGGACGCGAACGTCATCCACCGGTTCGGGCTTTTTTTGCGTGGTTGCGTGAAGAGGCATTGTTGTCCGGGCATGCGCTGGCACCTGGGGTAAATGACTGACCGGCAGATATCCCGTTACCGAAAGCTACAGCGCCAACTGCGAAGCGGCGCTGCGCCTGCTCGGCGAATAGCCGGTCATCGAACTGATGATATGGCGGATATACTGAAAAACTTGTGGCAACCAACAAAGCCATATGGCAACTAGCTCACCAAAATAACTTTATCGAAAGTTCAAAACACCAGCATCGAGTTACAAACACTCACTGGACTTGCCACACCACTTATTTATATTAAAACCACAGACAAGAAGTCTGCTTTAATCATAAAGGACTAGAACCATGCACATTGAACAACGACTTGAATTCCTGGATTCACTGCCAACCTTGGCAGCACCCACCACACCATCAATGCAACCTTTTTCCGTACACACTCCGATAGACCCCAATAAAGAAAGCGGCACTGTCGGCCCGGAAATGATGAACATCTATATGGCCGGTGTTTCGGAACAAAACCGCAAAGATGTCGACAACTGCAAGCTACTGGTACAAAACGCCGCAACTAAACTCTACGACCCAATCAAAGAGCTGCATCAATGGTACAAATATTACATCGACACACTGGCAAAACTTGGCTGGGTCACTCAAGCCTCCCAGGTAAAAGACCAGACGATCAAGCGCAGCGGTCTAACCATGGATATCGTTGCCGCCCATGTTTTGCAAGGACTGGTGGGGGCAAATGCTCCGAAATTGCTGGAACTGGCATCCAAAGCTGTAGATGGTGTAAAAAACAACCAAGGCCTGATCGACATTTACAATCGGAAAGCCAATATTGGATCTGACGCCAAATTTGACATGTCCCCTGTATGGCAGACAAAGGAAGGCTCCCCGATGATGGTCCTTAACTGCAACACCCTTAATGTTCGCGAAAGCAGTAGAGGCATTCTGTTCTGGAAATCCACTAGCCAGGAAACACGTATCAAGACAGCAGCGCAGGCTGTATACCTTAACCTTGGAGTGTATGACCAAGTGCGTAATGGGGTGCTCAAAAAACTCGGACAGGCCGCTGAAGAGGCTCTTGACGACATCCCTGGCTACCAATAAATCCCGACGTTTCTGAATAAAAGGTTCGTAACTACTTTACGAACCTTCACAAACATAACTTAACGAGGTCACGGATGACTCAAAACAAATCAGAAGTTTATGTCATCGCTGGAAACATCACTATCTTCCTGGGCTCCCACGCAGAGACACTAAAGCAGGACATCTTGCATTCTAGCCTGCTCGCACATTTAGCAACCAGTCTCAACGCGCCCCTCGACGACCGACTTAGCCCATACAGAAAACTTCTTGGCTCTATATTCTGGACAACTAAAAGTAGCGGAAGCCAGATCCTGAAAAAACAACCGACGAGCCTTTTAACGCTCATAGAGCTGGCGCTACAAGATTTCTTATCAGCGTCACAGAAAGCTCAAATATCGGAATGCCTCACCTCAATAAAGCGCCTGCCGGATCAATCCAACGTTATTGAAGCAACATTAAACAAATTACAACTAAACACCCCCAACACAAACAACTTTAATGCTGAAAGCGGCATCAACATCCATCCATTCCTAACCATTATCCTCGAAAACAAAACCATTATTTCCATTCAGATTTCATTGGATGCCAGCCACCCTGTAAACATTTCCTTCCTTGACGAACACCTGGACAAAGAAGACATACTCAGCGATCTTAAAATAAGCAAATGGACTGCTTACCTGGAGCAAGAAAAATACAACAGCATTCGCAAGACGGTTATAGACAAACTCGGCAGCAAGATAAAAACCGACTTGATTCAAGTTGAAGTTACGCAGCGATAGAAAATTACGTTACCGGTAATCCGCCCACCACGCTATTGGCAACCGATTGGCCAATAGCGTTAACCTGCGTCAATCCTCCATCGTCACTTGACGGTCTTCGGCGCCTTGCCCGCCTTCATCTGCTCCAGCAACGGCGCACACTGGTTCGCCTCGCCCCCACTCGGCGCCACCAACGCCAGCAATCCTGCCGCCGGTGCGGCGATCACGCCCAGCGCCACCATCCCGGCTCCGCGCAGCATCAACGGCACGGCCTTTACCCCGGCATCGGGCTTGATGAACTTGCCGCGCACATACAGCGGCGAGCGCAATGAAATCAGACGCCAGCCCTTGGATTCCGGGGTGATGGTCAGGTCCAATTGCTCCGTCGCCATGTTCGCCGTGCCATCGATGTAAACAATGGCGTTCTCGGTGTCGAACACAAACAAACGGGTACTCGCCAGGCCGGACTGGATGCCGAAGTCCGCGGCGGCGCAGTTGATCTTCACTTCCTTGTCACCAAAGATCTTGCCCACCACGTAGTTGCCGACGTTCAGGCCCGCCAGCTCCATCAGTTCGCGACTGATGGCTCCATCGTTGATCAGCATTTTCAGATTGCCATTGGCACTGCCCAGCAGTTTGGCCACCGAGTTGCCACGCCCGCTGATATCTGCATCGCCGTTGAGCTCACCGAAACTGGTTTTCATCGGCTCAAAACCGGGGAACAACTGCTTGAGCTTGAAGCCTCGCGCCGTGAGCCTGGCTTGGCCCTCAAGTGGATCGGTGCGGCCGTTCAGGCGAATCTGCGCATCCAGCTTGCCGCCGGCCACGCCGAAGCGCAGCGGTTCAAGGCTGAGCACGCCATCGGTGAGCACCAGATGGGTATAGAGGTCGTTGAACGGCAGTTTTTCGCTGTGCACGATGCGCTTGCCAGTGAATTCGACATCGGCGTCCATATCGCGCCAGCGATCGGTCTTGAACTCTTCGACCGGCAGCACTTTGTCCGCGGGTTGTTTACTGTCACCGCCCCGGGCCTTCTGTTCGGCGTTGGAGTCGGCACCGATCAGCGGCGCCAGGTCAGCGAACAGCAATTGATTGGACAACAGCGAGCCGCTGAGTTTTGGCCGTGGCTGGCTGGCCACGTAAGTCAGATTGCCGTGGATGTCGCTTTCGCCGATCTTGCCGTTGAATTCTTCATAGCGGAACACCGCGCCACCCGCCTCGTGCAACCTGGCGACCAGGTGGCCGTCGGTGGCATAGGGTGGTGTGTCCGGCAGGATCACGCCGGTCAGCGGATAGAGGTTGCCCAGGCTGATGCCGGCCAGTTTCAGGCGCAAGTCCAGGGCGCCGAGATTGAGCGGATCAGTCAAGGTGCCAGCCAGTTCGACGCTGGAATCGGCGATCTTCACCTGTGCCTGAAGCGGAAACGGCCGTGCCGCGTCCTGCAACGCCAACAGCCCGCCAATCTTGCCCTGGCCCGCGAGTTTCTGACCGTGGTACTGGCCGTTGACCTTGAGCGCGAACGCATAATCCTGGGGTGACGAGCCCTTTTCCTGCGCGGTTTTCGCTGCTTTGTCGCCGACGATATCGCTGAACGGAATCGGTTTGCCCAGTGGATCGATCAGTACGTCGAGTTGAGTCTTCAGGTTCTGGTCGTCGAGGGTGACGTGGCCCTTGTCGAAGCCGATCGCACCGATATCCAATACCCAGCTCGAAGGCTCGGCGTTTGGGTCCTTCGGGTCGAATTTGAAGGTCCAGTTGGCGCGCCCGTCAGCCAGGCGTTGCAGTTGGGCATTGGGCTCGGTGAGATCGATACGTGGGATCACCACCCGCTGCGCCAGCAATGCCAGGGGTGAAATACGCAGCTCCACCCGCTTGAGAGTGACCATCTGCGGTTGTTTCGACCAGTCGGGATTGCCCAGGCTCAAGTCTTCGGCCACCACATGAGGCCACGGTACCCAGGCGCGCCAGCCGCCTTCATCGGGCTCGGGCTGCCAGACAACCGACAGATTGCCGTTGATGGCAAAAGCGCGGTGCAGTTCTTCAGAAACTTTGGCGTTGAGCGGCGCTTTGATCCGGTTCCAGTCGAAGAACACGATGATCAGCACCAGCACCATCAACAAGGTAAGGAAAGTGGAAAGGGTCCAGACAAACGTCTTTTGAGTGCGCGTCATTGCACAGGGCTCCTGATACGACTGAGCGCCCCGACTGCGACGCACATGTGAAACGGTGAGCCGCAAACGGCTCGCCATGAAAACTACGACTGATAAAAACCCAGCAGGTTTAATCGGTAGACCGATTTCGCCGAATTCATCCAGTCCAATACTGACCAATCAGTCATTCAGCGTTACCGCCCCCCGCACTTTTGCCTATCAAAGATGAGTCGAAAATACCCGTTTCGGTGCAAGACTACTCGCCGGAAACGCCCGGTTTAGAGGCTCCGCAGCAAACAATCAATTCCGTTGATTATTACCATTGCGTTTATGAACTTTCATATCGATTTATCGAGAGTAGCATTGCTCTCGTACCCACTTTTTCGCACCCCCGAGGAGCACAACGATCATGAAACGCCAACTACTGCTTAGCCTTACACTCTCGATGCTGGCCAGCACTGCTTTTGCCCTGCCAGCAGCCGACCAGGCTACCCCACAAGTGAAACAAGACCACTCAGTGTTCAGCCAGACCATCGCCGCCGATGGCGCCGACCGCACTCCACAAGGCCAGACCCTTGCCGAAGGCGGCAATGATCGCCTGAAAGAAAAAGGCCTGATCACTCAGGATGGCTCGGACCGTACTCCTCAGGGTCAAACCCTGGCTGCCGATGGCTCCGATCGTACCCCACAAGGCCAGACTCTTGCCGCTGACGGTTCCGATCGCACCCCACAAGGTCAAACCCTGGCTGCTGATGGTTCCGACCGTACCCCTCAAGGCCAGACCCTTGCCGCCGACGGTTCGGATCGCACTCCACAAGGTCAAACCCTCGCTGAAGGCGGTGGTGACCGTGTGATCGAACGCAACAGCGCCGTGAGCTAAGCCCCATGGCCGCCCTGAAAAAAAGCCCAATCCCCGGATTGGGCTTTTGACTTTTCAGTGGTCCGCTTGATAAATGCCGCACCTCCCCGCTTGATCCCACCACAGTCGTTCGACGCCGGCAAAGCCGATTTGCTAGAGTGCGCCGCGTCCCTGTCCAGAAAACGCCCTTGCGATGCTGCCCCGCGCCGAACAGAAACAACAAACCCGTAATGCCCTGATGGACGCTGCCCGGCGCCTGATGGATGGCGGCCGAGGATTCGGCAGCCTGAGCCTGCGCGAAGTCGCGAAAACCGCCGGGATCGTACCGACCGGTTTCTATCGGCATTTTGCCGATATGGATGAATTGGGCCTGGTGCTGGTCAGCGAAGTAGGCCAGACATTCCGCGAAACCATTCGCCTGGTACGGCACAACGAGTTCGTGATGGGCGGCATCATCGATGCCTCGGTACGGATTTTTCTCGACGTGGTCAGCGCCAACCGTTCGCAGTTCCTGTTTCTCGCCCGCGAGCAGTACGGTGGTTCGCTGCCGGTGCGCCAGGCCATCGGCCGTTTGCGTGAAAACATCAGCTCGGACCTGGCGGCGGATTTGTCACTGATGCCAAAACTGCAGCATCTGGAGATCGCCGACCTCAGCGTCATGGCGGACCTGATCGTCAAGAGCGTGTTCGCCACCCTGCCGGACATCATCGATCCGCCAGCCGAGGCCTTGCCCGAGCACCTGACGCCCCAGGCGAAAATCACCCAGCAATTGCGCTTCATCTTTATCGGTCTGAAGCACTGGCAAGGACTCGGTAGCACCGAGTAACTTTCTGTGGATGAAATCCCTGTGGAAGCGAGCTTGCTCGCGATGAGGGCATGACATCCACCATCTATGTGACCGTTCCACCGCCATCGCGAGCAGGCTCGCTCCCACATTGAACCTCGCCGCTTCAACTTGGTGCGCAAATCAAAAACAGCGCACCAACTTCATCCAAAAGCTCCATCCCCTCGCAACTTATCCGACCCATCCCACAGCCATTTCCTACATGTCACGTCGATTGGCAAGCCCCTTGCTCTAGCCTGAGCATTGTCCACTGCTGGAAGCCTTCCGATGCTGGTGATTCATCGCAGAATCGACCCTCAACCCGTTTGGGCCGCCGAGCTGCACCTGACGTTCGAAGCCCGCAGCAAAAGCCGTTTGCGCTGCTTCAGTGCCGAAGGCGAAGACGTCGGGTTGTTTTTGGAGCGCGGCCAGCCGCCGTTGCATGACGGCGAATGCCTGCAAGCCGAAGACGGGCGAATCGTGCGTGTCTGCGCCCGCCCCGAACAATTGCTGCACGTCACCTGCGCCAACGCCTTCGAATTGACCCGCGCGGCCTATCACCTGGGCAATCGCCATGTCGCCCTGCAAGTCGGCGACGGCTGGTTGCGCCTGCTCGACGATTACGTGCTCAAGGCCATGCTCGAACAACTCGGTGCCGTTGCCGTGAACATCGAGGCGCCGTTCCAGCCGGAACATGGCGCCTACGGCGGTGGTCATCATCATTCGCGCCACGGCGATGAAGACTTCAACTATGCGCCGAAACTGCACCAGTTCGGCGTACGCACATGAACCCGGCCTGGGCGCTGCTGCGCCTGGCCAGTCCGCAATTGCCGATTGGCGGCTACAGCTACTCCCAAGGGCTGGAAATGGCTGTGGATAACGGCCGTGTTCACGACCCCGCCAGCGCCCGGCGCTGGATCAGCGATCAGTTGTTGCTGAACCTGGCACGCTTTGAAGCACCCTTGCTGCTCGCCCATTGCGTGGCCGCCAGCGAGGAAAACTGGAACGAATTGCTGCAGGTCTGCGAAGCGCATCGCGCCAGTCGCGAAACCCGCGAACTGCATCAGGAGAGCCGGCAGATGGGCTACTCGCTGCAGCAATTGCTCAATGGTTTGCCGGAACTCGACGCGCCCGCCCGTGCCTTCCTCGAACAACGCAGCGAGCCACATCTGGCCCTGGGTTGGGCGTTGGCCGCGCGCGCCTGGCAGATCAGCCCGCAGGACGCTCTTGCCGCGTGGCTCTGGAGCTGGCTGGAAAATCAATTAGCGGTGCTGATGAAAACCCTGCCCCTGGGTCAGCAAGCCGCCCAACGCCTGACCAGCGAACTGCTGCCGCTGCTTCAACAAGCTCAACACAACGCCACCCGAATCGACCCCGATCATTACGGCAGTGCCGCTTTCGGCCTGTCCCTGGCGTGTATGGCCCACGAGCGCCAGTACAGCCGTCTGTTCCGTTCCTAGGGTCTGTTATTTTGGAGAATCACATGAACACACAACCCCTGCGCGTCGGCATCGGCGGCCCGGTCGGTTCCGGCAAAACCGCCCTGACCCTGGCCCTGTGCCTGGCCCTGCGCGAGCGTTACAACCTGGCCGTTGTGACCAACGACATCTATACCCGCGAAGACGCCGACTTTCTGGTGCGTAACGAAGCCCTGGCGCCGGAACGCATCATCGGCGTGGAAACCGGTGGCTGCCCGCACACGGCCATCCGCGAAGACGCCTCGATCAACCTCGAAGCCGTGGATCAACTCAACCGACGCTTTCCGGGGCTGGACCTGATTCTCGTGGAGTCCGGTGGCGACAACCTCTCCGCCACCTTCAGCCCGGAATTGTCGGACCTGACGATCTACGTGATCGACGTCTCGGCCGGCGACAAGTTGCCGCGCAAGGGCGGGCCGGGGATCTGCAAATCCGACCTGCTGGTGATCAACAAGATCGACCTCGCGCCGCTGGTCGGCGCCTCGCTGGAGATGATGAACAGCGACACCCAGCGCATGCGCAACGGCAAACCGTTCGTGTTCAGCAATCAGAAAACCGGCCTGGGTCTGGAAGAGATCATCGCCTTCATCGAACGCCAGGGTTTGCTGACCGCGGCCTGATCACGACTTCAACAAGGAAGCTTATCCATGACACTCAAACGCATTCTCGGCGCTCTGGCCCTGCTGCTGACTCCGGCCCTCGCCTTCGCCCATCCGGGGCACGACGACAACGGTTTGATCGCCGGTATCGGCCATCCGCTTGGCGGCCTCGATCACTTGCTGGCGATGCTCGCGGTCGGTCTGTGGGCGGCACAGCAGCAAGGTGCTGCGCGTTTGGCGCTGCCGTGCACCTTTGTCGGCTGCATGTTCATTGGCGGGCTGTTGGGTTTTGAAGGATTGAACCTGCCGGCACTGGAGAGCGGGATTGCCGCTTCCGTGTTGGCCTTGGGGCTGGCGGTTGCCCTGGCAGTGCGTCCACCGTTGGTGATGGCGTTGGGTGCGACGGCGTTGTTTGCACTGTTTCATGGCGTCGCGCACGGGCTGGAACTGCCGGACATGTCGAGTCCCTGGACCTACGCCGCAGGCTTTGTCGCGGCGACGGCGGTGTTGCACGCGGCGGGTTATGCGCTGGTGCGGGTGTTGCCGCAGGCCGCAGCGCCTTTGGTACGGCTGGCGGGCGCGGCTTCGGCGGCAACCGGGGTGTGGTTGTTGGCGGGTTGATTTTTTGTTGCCTGTGATGACCCCTTCGCGAGCAGGCTCGCTCCCACATGGGTCCTGTGCGCACAGCTCCATTGTGGGAGCGAGCTTGCCCGCGAAGGCGGCCTGACAGACACAGCCTCTCTCAGGTCAGCCTCTCTGCTAACATGTCGCGCAATCGCCCCTGCCGTGACGACGCCAGCCAATGCCGCCTGTTTCCCGTTCTGCCTCCCAGCTTGAATTGACCGCCCTGTTCGCCTCGGTGCAACAGCACTTCCTGAACGTCATCGTGCCGCTTTGGCAAGGTCCGGGCTGGAACGCCGACATGGCGTTGCCCTACGAGGCGCTGGATGCCGAACACCGACCGCTGCCACCGCAACGCTACCGGGCCATGGCCTGTGCGCGGCAGTTGTATCTGTTTGCCAGCCTGATCGGTCAGGTGCCGGGTGCCGAAGAACGTGCCGCTGCATTGTTCCGCTCGTTGCAGCGGCACTTCCACGATGCCGAGCACGGCGGCTGGTTCTACAGCGTCGATGCACAAGGTGCGCCGCTGGATCAGCGCAAGGACCTCTACACCCACGCCTTCATCCTGTTCGCCTGCGCCCATTACTGGGACAAGGTCCGCGAACCGCTGGTGGAGTCGGTGCTCAACGCCTCGCTGGAAGTGGTCGCGCAGCGTTTCGCCACGGACGACGGTCTGTACGAAGCCACGCTCGACCGCGACTGGGCATCGCTGGACAGCGGCCCTTTGCAAAACCCGCTGATGCACCTGGCCGAAGCTTTCCTCGCCACTCTGTCGGTGCGCGAAGACCTCGACGTGCAACAGGCGCTCGTCGGGTTATGCACAGCCATGCACGCGCGCTTCATCGATCCGCAGCACGGCGTGTTGATGGAAAAGCCGCTGGGGTCTGTGGATAACTGGTTTGAACCGGGGCACCAGTTCGAGTGGTATTTCCTGCTGGAATCCTCGCCGCTGTTGCGCAATTCGACGCTGCATGCCGATCTGGAACGGGCCTTCGCCTTTACCGAGCAAGTGGGCGTCGATCAGCAGACGGGTGCCGTGCGGGCGATGCTCTACTTTGCAGCGGATGGCGGCGTCCGGGACGCCACGCAGCGTATCTGGGCCCAGGCCGAGTACCTGCGCGCATTGACGCTGCGTCCGGATAACGAGGCCGTCGTGCTGCGTCAATTACAAGTATTGCAGCAGCGCTCGCTGCATACCGGCGGCTGGCACGAATGCCGTGACGAGCACGGTGAAGTCAGCCGCCGCGACATGCCGTCGACCACGCCTTATCACCTGGCGACCTGCTATCGCGGGTTGGCGCAATATCTCGCCACAAGGTGAAATCCAATCACTCAGTCCACTTGCGATCCCCGGTAAAGCTGATGGTCAGCCATCGCGCGGCATCCGGCTTACCGAGTTTCGCGGAAATCTCCTCGCGCAAACTGTCCAGTTGCCCCACACCGTCCAGCCAGTAATCCTTCGGCAATACGATGTGAATCTCGATAAAACAGGCCCTGCCGTGTTTCTGCACGTAGGAAATGTAATCGTCGAAACCATGCTCGACCTTCGCCACCTCCATCACCTGACGCACCTTGTCGTCCAGTTGATCAGGAACGATCCCCAACACATCGCGCAAGGCCGGCCCGAGGATTTTGAACGCTGGGGGGAGCATGCCCAGGGCCAGCAGGATCAGGATCATCGGGTCGACATACACCGCCCACTTGTCGTAACCCTGAGTCTTGAGCAACAGCGCGATGAGGAAACTCACCAGCAGTCCCGCCGACAGCATCGCGTCCACCAGCCAACTGATGTTGTCGAACTGGATCAGCGATGATTTGAGTGTGCGATTGCGATGGCGGACGTAGAAGAAGTAAATGAGCTCAACGACGGTGAACACCGCCGCGTAGAGGATCACCAGACCGAGTTCGACCTCGCGGCCTCCATTGATGATGCCGAACACACCATTGAGAAACGCATAAACGGCCACCAGGAATATGAAACAACCTTCGATCACCAGCACCATGGGCTCCAGGTGCCAGGAACCGAACTGGAAGCGCTGGTTGCTTTCCTTGGCGATCAGCCGGGCGGTGATCAGCATCAGAACCTTGATGAAGGCCGCGATCAACGAAAAAAAGCCATCGAACAGGATGGATTGGGCGCCCGAAACAAAACCGGTGATGATCCCGGCGAATGTCACGGCGAGCATCAGGAAGGTCGATTGTTTGAGCAGCGACTGCTCGCCTCGATTGCTCACTTGATCTCCTCTAAAACCTCTAGACCGCCGGGTGTGGCGGGCTGCTTGAGGGAGGAGTCTAGCTGAAGCTTTGTGTCGCCTGTCGGCCCCTTCGCGAGCAGGCTCGCTCACACAGGTTCAATGCGATCCATGTGGGAGCGAGCCTGCTCGCGATTGGCCGTTACGCGGTCTTAAGACTTACGCTCGATCGCAAACCCGGCCCATGTCTGGCTCACCGGCATCAGCTCCAGGCTGTTGATGTTGATGTGCGCAGGCGCATTGAGCACCCAGAAAATGGTCTCGGCGATGTCCTGCGGCTGAATCGGCTCGGCACCGGCGTAAGTGGCGTTGTAGCGCTCCTGGTCACCGGCAAAACGCACCAGCGAGAACTCGCTCTCGCACAGGCCCGGCTCGATGTTACTGACCCGTACGCCCGTGCCTTGCAGGTCGCAACGCAGGTTCAGGGAGAACTGTTTGACGAACGCCTTGGTCGCGCCATACACGTGGCTGCCCGGGTACGGGTAGTTGCCGGCGATGGACCCCAGGTTGACGATACCGGCACCACGACCGTAGGCAATCAGGCGCGGCAACAGCAGACGGGTGCTGTACATCAGGCCTTTGACGTTGGTATCGACCATGGTGTCCCAGTCGTCGAGGTCGCACTTGGGCGCCGGATCAACCCCCAGGGCCAGCCCGGCGTTGTTGATCAACCCGCGCAGTTTGGCAAAGGATGGCGGCAGATTGGCAATCGCCTCCTCCATGGCCTTGCGATCACGCACATCGAGCACCATGCCATGGACTTCGGTCTGCTTCGACAGCTCGGCGCACAACGCATTGAGGCGCTCTTCACGACGGCCAGTCAGCACCAGTTTCCAGCCGGCCTCGGCAAAACGACGGGCACAGGCTTCACCAAAACCGGAGGTCGCGCCGGTAATAAACAGGGTGTTGGACATCGTGTTCTCCTTGCTTCGGCTGATCGCCAGCCATTGGAATAGAAAATCAGCAGGCAGCATGCCCGGCCTTGTTCACAGCGGCAACCACCGTTCAATCTGTTCAAAAAATGCTCAATCCCGGCAAACCCTTGACCAGCGTGGCCTACAGCCATGTGCGCGCACGTTATCCACAGGCCGGTCCACAGTCTTTGGGGGCAAGTGGAAAAGCCGCAAGCCGCTATCCACAAGGCTTTGCGCGGGGTTTTGAAACTTTTTTGCTTGACCCTCAACCGCCTGCTGTGTAGCCCTTGGCCATTTTCATGACTGACGGGTCAAACCGACGATGGCGCCAAGCCAGTAACCACGGCCTTCAGCCGAGTCTTTCCAGAGTTTAATCACAGACTTATCCACAGGCTTGCCCAGGTCGTTTCCATGCATTTTCATCCCGAACAAAAAGGTTGACAAAGCGGCTTGCAAGCTGCGCAAAAACACCTGATCAAAAAACAACCGCACCTCTGCAAGCCACGGTTTAAAAGGCCTACAGCCAGCTACTCCCACGTTATTCACAGCCGGTTCCACAGCAAACGGGGACAAGTCAAAACCGTGACAAAACAACTATTTGCAGCGGCTTTATGTCGCGCTTTACGAGCTTGGGAATATTGTTTTCCACAATTTCCACCGCCCCCCCTGTAGGAGCGAGCCTGCTCGCGATGGACGTCATCGATAACGCGAACATTCTGGATAAATGCGTTGTCCTGGGGATCTTCGCGAGCAGGCTCGCTCCTACAGGGGATTTGCGGTGTTTGGGGGGATGTAAAAAAGCCCCGGCGATTGCGCGCCGGGGCTTGTGTTTAACAACAATGACTCAGTGCCCGCCGAGATAGGCGTTACGCACATCCTCGTTGACCAACAATTCCTTGCCGGTGCCGGTCATGCGGATTTCACCGTTGACCATCACATACGCCCTGTCCGACAACCGTAGGGCGTGGTTGGCGTTCTGCTCCACCAGGAAGATGGTCATGCCGGTCTTGGCCAGTTCCCGCAGGGTGGCGAAGATCTGCTTCACCACGATCGGTGCCAGGCCCAGGCTCGGCTCATCGAGCAGCAACAACTTGGGCCGGCTCATCAGGGCCCGGGCGATGGCGAGCATTTGCTGTTCGCCACCGGACATGGTCATCGCCCGTTGGGTACGCCGCTCTTCGAGCCGAGGGAACAGCTCGAACATGCGCTGCATGTCCTCCTTGGCGTACTTGTCACCGATAGGGATGGTGCCCATCAGCAGGTTCTCCTCGACGGTCATGTCGGGGAACACCCGTCGCCCTTCCGGCGATTGCGCGATGCCGTTGGAGGCGATGTAGTGGGACGACTTGTGGGTAATGTCCACACCCTGATAAAGGATCTGCCCGTCGGCTGCCCTTGGCTGGCCGAAGATCGACATCAGCAGGGTCGACTTGCCGGCGCCGTTGGAGCCGATCAGGCTGACGGTTTCGCCTTCGTTGATGTGCAGCGAGACGCCTTTAAGGGCCTGGATCGGGCCGTAAAACACGTCCAGATCCTTGAGTTCGAGGATGGGTTTACTCATACCACCTCCTCTTCTTCGGCGCCCAGGTACGCAGCAATCACTTTCGGGTCGTTGCGGATGTCGTCGGGACCACCCTCGGCAATGACGATGCCGTGGTCCAGCACCACGATGTGGTCGGAAATACTCATAACCATGCCCATGTCGTGTTCGATCAGCACCACAGTCAGATCGTGCTCGTCGCGCAGCAGCCGGATCATCGCGCTCAGCGCTTCGGTTTCCTGAGGGTTGAGGCCGGCGGCCGGTTCGTCGAGGCAGATGATCTGCGGACGGGTGCACATGGCCCGGGCGATTTCCAGGCGGCGTTGCTGGCCGTAGGACAGTTCACCGGCCAATCGGTTGGCGCAGTCCACCAGGTCCACCACTTCCAGCCAGTAGAACGCGTGGTCCAGCGCATCGCTTTCGGCCTTGCGATAGCCCTTGGTGTTGAGGATACCGGCCAGCATGCTGCGGTTGACCCACATGTGCTGGGCCACCAGCAGGTTTTCCAGCACGGACATTTCCTTGAACAAACGAATGTTCTGGAACGTACGCGCCAGGCCTGCACGGTTCACCAGGTGGGTGCCGCCGAATGCCTTGTAGAACAGCCGACTGGCGAAGGATTTCGGCGAAACGAAATCCGTTGGTTTGAACGACTCGCCCAGCAATTTGATGACGTTGGTCTGTTGCCCACGGATGTTGAGTTCGATCTTGCCGCCGGAGGCCTTGTAGAACCCGGTCAGGCAGTTGAACACCGTGGTCTTGCCGGCGCCGTTGGGGCCGATCAAAGCGAAGATCGAGTTGCGGTGCACTTTCAGGCTGACATCGCTCAACGCCTTGATGCCGCCGAAGTGCATCATCAGCTTTTCGACACTGAGTACGACTTCGCTCATGGCGCTACTCCTTTACGCGGGGTCACACCGGTACGGCTGATCCGAATCAGGCCGCGCGGTCGCCAGATCATCATCAACACCATCAGGATGCCGAACAGCAGCACGCGATACTCGGCAAAACCACGCAGCAGCTCAGGGGCGACGGTCAGCACGAAGGCTGCGATCACCACGCCTATGGTCGAACCCATGCCCCCCAGTACCACGATGGCGAGGATCAGCGCCGATTCGAAGAAAGTGAACGAGGTCGGGTTGACGAAGCCCTGGTAGGTGGCGAAAAACACCCCGGCCAGACCGGCCGTCGAGGCACCAATGGTGAACGCCGAGAGCTTGACCAGTACGTGGTTCAGGCCCATGGAGCGGCAGGCGATTTCGTCTTCGCGCAGGGCTTCCCAGGCACGGCCGACCGGCATGCGGGTCAGGCGATGCTTGATGTGCAGCACGGCCAGGACCACCAGGAACAACACGGCGTAGATGAAGTAGTACTTCACGTCAGGGTTGTAGGCGATGCCGAAAAACTCATGGAACGGCACTCCGCCCTCTTTCGCCCTTTTTCCGAACTCGATGCCGAAGAAGGTTGGCAACGGCGCTGCCATGCCATTCGGGCCGCCGGTCAAGGACAGCCAGTTATTGAGGATCAAGCGAATGATTTCACCGAAGCCCAGGGTCACGATCGCCAGGTAGTCACCGTGCAGGCGCAGCACCGGGAAACCGAGGATGCAACCGGCCAGACCGGCCGTGATCGCCGCCAGCGGCAACACCGTCCAGAAACCCAGCCCGAGGTATTGATAACCGAGCGCCAGGCCGTAGGCGCCGATGGCGTAGAACGCCACGTAACCGAGGTCGAGCAGGCCGGCCAGGCCGACCACGATGTTCAGCCCCAGTCCCAGCAGCACGTAGATCAGCCCGAGGATGACCACGCCCAGCAGGTAGGAGTTGGAGAAAAACGGGAACACCACGGCGATGACGATCATCAGCGGGATGATCCAGCGCAACCGCGACTTGTAGTCCGGCGCCAGCACATGCACCCCGGAGCCTGTCGTTTCAAAGCCCTCGAGGATTCTCAGGCCCTTGGCTGTCTGCAGGAACAGGCTCAGGGCAAAGCGCCCGGCCATGACGATCGCCACGATCCACGCCACCCGAGTGGTTTCCAGGTTGAAGCCATAGCCATCGAGAACGACGCCGACAATCGGCCCGAACACAATCAGGGCAATGAGGCCGGCAAGAATCGCGTCAACCAGACTTTTTTTGATATCAATGGTTTTTTTAGTGGTTGAAGACATCGCTTACACCTTCGACACAAGAGGACGGCCGAGCAGGCCTTGAGGCCGAAAGACCAGAACGAGGACCAGCAGCGAGAAGCTGAAAACGTCTTTGTAGTCCGAGTTCACCAGACCGGAAAACAGCGACTCGGAAATCCCCAGAATGATCCCGCCGAGCATCGCGCCGGGCAGCGAGCCAATCCCGCCGAGCACCGCGGCGGTGAACGCCTTGATCCCGATGATGAAGCCGGCATAGAAGTCGAATGTGCCGTAGTTCATGGTGATCAGCACGCCGGCCAGGGCCGCCATCGCTGCACCGATGATGAACACGTAGGAAATCACCCGATCGGTGTTGATCCCCAGGATCGAAGCCATCTTGCGGTCTTGCTGGGTTGCACGGCACATGCGGCCGAGCTTGGTGTACTTGATGATGTAGGTCAGCGCGGCCATCCCGACGAACGCTGCGACCAGAATGAAGACCTTGGTGTAGGTCAACTGAACGAAACCGGTACCGATATCAACGCGCCAGGCACCCGAGAGCAGAGTTGGAACGCCTTGTTGCTTCGCGCCCTGGGAGATCTGTGCGTAGTTTTGCAGGATCAGGGAGATACCGATCGCACTGATCAGCGGTGCGAGTCGGGTGGAGTTGCGCAGTGGTTTGTAAGCGACACGCTCGATGACCCAGCCATACACTGCCGTGACGACGATGGTGAAGATCAGTGTGCCAAGCATCAGCAGCGGGAAAGATTCGATACCGAAGTAAGCCAGCAGAGCCAGACTGATTGCCGCGAGGTAAGCGGAAATCATGTAAACCTCGCCGTGGGCGAAGTTGATCATGCCGATGATGCCATAGACCATTGTGTAGCCGATGGCGATCAGGCCATAGACCGACCCGAGGGTCAGGCCGTTGACCAGTTGCTGCAGGAAAATACCATCCATAACGCAATCTCACGCAATGAGAACCTGCACATGTGGCTGTGCGGTTCTTCTAAGGAAAATACAGATTTACGTCGGAGCAATGTCAGCCACGATCAGCCGACACACCACCGCTCTCTGTAGGAGCGAGCCTGCTCGCGATAGCGGTTTAACATTCAACGAATGAGTTGCCTGTCAGTCCGTCATCGCGAGCAGGCTCGCTCCTACAGGGGAACTGTGGAGTCAGCCGATCGAGTCAGCCCTTACTTCTGTTTTTCCAGCTGGTGGTATTTGCCATCCTTGTCCCACTGGTAAACCACGTAGTCGGAGATTTTCAGGTCGCCCTTGCTGTCCCAGGTCTTCTCGCCCATGACGGTCTTCACCGGGTTTTTCTTCAGCCAGGCAGCCGCTTCTTCGCCCTTGTTGGACTTGGCGCCGTTGAAGGCTGCAGCCAGGGTCTGAACCGAAGCGTAGGCGTACAGGGTGTAGCCTTCAGGCTCGGTACCGGCCTTGCGGAAGGCGTCTACCACGGTCTTGCTGTCGGGCAGCAGGCGTGGGTCGGCGCCGAAGGTCATCAGCACGCCGTCAACGAATTGCGGACCGCCAGCGGTGGTCACCAGTTCGTCGGTCACGATGCCGTCGTCGGACATGAACTTGACGTCTTTCAGGCCTTGTTCACGCAGTTGGCGCACCAGAGGACCGGCTTCCGGGTGCAGACCACCGAAGTAGACGACGTCAGCGCCGGCGCCGCGGATCTTGGTCACGATGGTGCTGAAGTCTTTCTCGCCACGGGTCAGGCCTTCATACAGCACAGGCGTTACGCCGCGCTTGACCAGTTGAGCCTTGGTGGCATCCGCCAGGCCCTGGCCGTAGGTGTCCTTGTCGTGCAGCACGACAACCTTTTTGCCCTTGAGCACGTCGACGATGTAGTCGCCGGCCACGATGCCTTGCTGGTCGTCACGTCCGCACATACGGAACATGGCGCTCAGGCCACGCTCGGTCACGGCCGGGTTGGTGGAGCCTGGAGTGATGGCGATGATGCCCGCCTCGTCGTAGATCTCGGAGGCCGGGATGGTCGACGAGGAGCAGAAGTGACCGACCACGCCGGCGACTTTCTGGTTGGTCAGGTCTTTGGCGACCGTCACAGCCTGTTTCGGTTCGCAGGCGTCATCGCCCTTGACCAGTACGATTTTTTCCCCGTTAACCCCGCCCGCCGCGTTGACCGCATCGGCCGCCGCTTGTGCACCCTTCATGTACTGTTCGCCAAATGCCGCGTTGGCACCTGTCATTGGTCCCGCTACGCCGATCTTGATGTCAGCCTGAGCAAACGCAGAAACACCCAGCGCAGTTGCCACTGCGAGGGCCAGAAAGCCTTTCTTGTAAAACGTCTGGGACATGAGGTGATGCTCCTTGGTTTTTTTAATTGGCACTACAACTTCACTGAATGCTCAGAGCAAGGGCCGTGCCATCGGTTTTTTATTCTGAAAAAAGTCGCTGCTTTCTTGTTATTTCGACTGTTTCGATCCCATTTTCATTGGGCGTGCAACCGTCTAGACCGCGGAAGGTAAAACCATTATTTTTTTGAGGCGCAACCCACCTGCGCCATCATTGCAACCGCGGCTTTAAACGACGTGCAACCAGCCTGTAACAACGTGCGTCACCGAAGTGCACACTGCTGGTGCGGGACTGCTACAACCCGCACCACTACAGGCTAGCTGCAGATCGAAAAAGCGCCGCTTCCCACTGCAAAAATCAACCTTCAGATCACGATCCGCAGGCACTGGCCTGCGTGATACAGCGAGAATCCCGCCTCATACAGACAGCTGCGCAAGCCCACCCCGGCCAACGGCTGCATGGGCGCGAAAGGAATCGGTAGCGCTTGAGGATTTCCGTTACACAGGTAATCGGCAAAGGCCTTGCCGACCACCGTTCCCGTGGTCACGCCCCGGCCGTTGTAACCGGTGACCGCCACTAAACCGGGCGCGGGTTCGAACAGACGCATCAAATGATCGGGGGTAAAGGCGATGCAACCGGTCCAGGTGCACTCCCACTCCACCAGTTTGAGGTACGGGAAATAGTGCTGCTGCACCCGGTCGGCCCAGGCTTTGAGGAACCAGGCCGGCTTCTGATTGCCATTACCCAGGCTGCCGAGCAGCAGGCGACCGTCTTTGTCTCGACGAATACTGCTGAGCACCTGGCGGGTGTCCCAGGAACCCTGGCCACCGGGCAGAATTTGCCGGGCGGCGTCTTCGGTCAGCGGGGCCGAGGCCACCTGATAGTAGTAACCCGGGAAGAAATTGCGCCGCAGTTCCGTCCAGTCGCCTTCGGTGTAGGCGTTGGAGGCAATCACCACCTTTTCGGCCATGACCGAGCCCTGGGCGGTTTGCACAGACCAGCGCTGGCCCTGACGTTCGAGTCGGGTGACGGGGGAATGATCGAATAATTGACCGCCCAGGCCGATGGCCGCTTTGGCCAGCCCCGTGGTGTAGGCCATCGGGTTGAGCGTGCCGGCGCGGCGATCGAGCAGCGCGGCGGCGATCTTTTTCGTGCCGGTGGCTTGCTCGCAGGCCCGACCGGTGAGCAACTCCACCGGCGCACCGCGACGTTTCCATTGTTCTTCACGACTGCGCAGATCGGCTTCGCCGCGGGCGTTGTGCGCCATGTGCAGCGTGCCTTCGCGGCGCAACTGGCAATCGATGTTGTACTTGTCCACAAGGCTGAACACCAGGGAAGGCGCCGCCCCCAGCATGCGGTTGAGCTGGCTGCCAACCGCCTCGCCAAACCCGGCTTCGATCTCGTCCGGGGGAATCCACATCCCGGCATTGACCAGCCCGACGTTGCGCCCCGAACCACCATGGCCGGCGCGATGGGCTTCCAGCACACAAACGGTCTTGCCTTGCTCCAGCAGATGCACCGCCGCCGACAAACCGGTAAACCCGGCGCCGATGACGCAGACATCCACCGAAACCTCACCCTTGAGGGCCGAATTGTCCGGCCTTTGCGGCGTCAGTTTTTCCCACAGACACTCTTCGCGTAACGGCATTGCCAGACTCCAGGCAGAAACCTAACCAACACACAGTTCAAATGTGGGAGCGAGCCTGCTCGCGAATGCGGCCTGTCAGTCACATTGATGCTGAATGTGCCGACGCCTTCGCGAGCAGGCTCGCTCCCACAGGGGATCACTGCTCGGCGTGAGAATCAGTCGAACGTAATACCCTGCGCCAACGGCAACTCCAGCGAATAGTTCACGGTGTTGGTCTGGCGGCGCATGTAGCCGCGCCACGCATCGGAACCGGATTCACGACCACCACCAGTCTCTTTCTCGCCACCAAACGCGCCGCCGATTTCCGCGCCGCTCGGGCCGATGTTGACGTTGGCGATGCCGCAGTCGCTGCCCACCGCCGACATGAACTGCTCGGCTTCACGCACGTCGGTGGTGAAGATGCACGAAGACAGGCCTTGTGGCACGGCGTTGTTCAGGCGCAGGGCTTCCTGGAAATCGCTGTAACCGACCACGTAAAGGATCGGGGCGAACGTTTCGTGGCAGACCACATCGCTCTGCTCCGGCATTTCGACGATGGCCGGCGACACGTAGTAGGCATTCGGGAACTTGTCTTGCAACTGACGCTCACCGCCAAACACCCGACCGCCTTCGCTCAGGGCCTGTTCCAGCGCATCCTGCATGTTGTCGAAACTTTGCTTGTCGATCAGCGGGCCGATCAGGTTGCCTTCCAGCGGGTGACCGATCCGTACTTTCGAGTACGCGGCTTTCAGGCGGGTGACGATTTCTTCTTTCACCGATTCATGGGCGATCAGGCGGCGCAGGGTGGTGCAACGCTGACCAGCAGTGCCGACGGCGCTGAACAGGATGGCGCGAACGGCCATGTCCAGGTCGGCGCTTGGGCCGAGGATCATTGCGTTGTTACCACCCAGTTCCAGAATGCTGCGGGCGAAACGCGCGGCGATTTTCGGCGCCACTTCACGGCCCATGCGGGTGCTGCCGGTGGCGCTGACCAGCGCGACACGCGGGTCATCCACTAGCGCTTCACCGGCATCGCGGCCACCGATGATCACCTGGCTCAGGTACGGTGGTGCATCGCTGAAGTTCTTCAGCACGCGATCGAACAGCGCCTGACAAGCCAGTGCGGTCAGTGGCGTCTTTTCCGACGGTTTCCAGATCACCGGGTTGCCGCAGACCAGCGCCAGCGTGGCGTTCCAGGCCCAGACCGCGACCGGGAAGTTGAATGCGCTGATCACGCCGACGACGCCCAGCGGATGCCAGGTTTCGCGCATGTGGTGGCCAGGACGCTCGGAGGCGATGGTCAAACCGTACAGCTGACGGGACAGGCCGACGGCGAAGTCGCAGATGTCGATCATTTCCTGAACTTCACCCAGGCCCTCCTGGGTGATCTTGCCGGCCTCCCAGGACACCAGCTCGCCGAGGTCGGCCTTGTATTCCCGCAGGATGTCACCCAGTTGCCGCACCAGCTCGCCACGGCGCGGTGCCGGAACCTTGCGCCACAGTTCGAACGCATGATCTGCGCGACTGATGTGCTGCTCGACTTCAGCCGCGCCTTCCCAGTTCACGGCGGCAATCGTGCTGCCATCGATCGGCGAATGCACCGGCACTTTGCCGTTCTGGTACAGGGCCGGGTTCACACCTAGACGATCAAGCAATGCGGCAACCATGGGTCACTCCTCAAGCAAAAGACAGAACACGTGCAGCCGGAAATTCACGGCTGATCAGACCTGTAGTTTTAGCTGCCCGGAGGTTACTCAACAAACGACCTTTAAGAGAGATATCATTCCGTTTATTCATGCTGTGCATTGCTGGCAATAAGAAACAAGAACCAAGGACCGCCCATGCTGAATAAACGCTACTTGCCGTCGATCGCTGCGTTGCAGTGCTTCGAGGCCGTCACCCGGCATTTGAGCTTCACCCGGGCCGCCGAAGAGTTGAACCTGACCCAGAGCGCCGTGAGCAAACAGGTCGCACAACTTGAAGAGCTGTTGCAGCACCTGCTGTTTCGCCGGGTACGCCGACGCCTGCAGATGACGCCGGCTGGCGATCTGTACCTGGTTGAGGTGCGAAAAATCCTCACGCAGGTCGAGATGTCGACCCATTACCTGCGTTCCTACGGTGGCGAAACAGAAGTCCTTCGGGTATCGACGCCTCCAACCTTCGGCGCGCGCTGGCTGGTGCCGCGTCTGAAAGGCTGGCGCCTGCGGCACCCGTCGATCCACCTGGACCTGTGCAGCGAGCAGGAAGCCGACGATCTGCTGCAAGGTCGCAGCGACCTGGCGTTCTACTTCGGCCAAGGCTCGCGGCCCGGCTCCGAATGCCTGAAGCTGTTCGGCGAAGAGCTGGTGCCGGTGTGCGCCCCGGGCAGCCTGCCTGCCCAACCGTTTACCGATCCGACGCAACTGTCCGATCTGGTACTGCTGCAAAACGCCTCCCGCCCCCAGGCCTGGCACGACTGGTTCGAGCATCAGGGCTACCACACCGAGCACAGCTATCACGGCCCGCGTTTCGAAACCTTTTACATGTGCATCCGCGCCGCCCAGGTCGGCTGCGGCGTGGCGTTGTTGCCGCGCTTTCTGGTGGAGGAGGAACTGGCCGACGGCAAGCTGGTCATTCCCTGGCAGCATGCAATGCCCAGCACGGACGCCTATTACCTTGCATACCCGGAGCACTCGGCGGAAGTGCCCAAGGTACGGGACTTTGTGAAGTGGATGCTGGAGCAGATCGACAATCTGGATGCCCCACAACATTGAGCCTTGGCGCATTCCTTGTGGGAGCGAGCCTGCTCGCGAAGGCGTCGGCACATCCAGCATCAATGTGACTGACAAACCGCATTCGCGAGCAGGCTCGCTCCCACAGGGGAATTGCAGCGGCCAAAAAATCGCTGGCATTCCTTGCTACTGATATGCGCCACTAACGCCATTGTCCAATACCGCAGCAACGCTGGAGATTCCCGTTATGAGCGAGAGTGTGTTTGCCGATCGCATCGTGCAGAACCTGCTCGACACCGACTTCTACAAACTGACGATGATGCAGGCGGTGCTGCACAACTACCCGAACGTCGAAGTCGAATGGGAGTTTCGTTGCCGTAACGGCGAGGACTTGCGCCCGTACCTGGCGGAGATCCGATTCCAGATCGAGCGCCTGTCCGAACTGAGCCTGAGCGCCGACCAGTTGAGCTTTCTGGAGCGCATCAGCTTCCTGAAGCCTGACTTCCTGCGTTTTCTCGGTTTGTTTCGCTTCAACCTGCGCTATATCCATACCGGCATCGAAAACGGTGAGCTGTTTATCCGCCTGCGGGGCCCCTGGCTGCATGTGATCCTGTTCGAAGTGCCGCTGCTGGCTCTGGTCAGCGAGGTCCGCAACCGCTATCGCTACCGAGAAGTCGTGCTGGAACAGGCCCGCGAGCAGCTCTACCGCAAGTTCGACTGGCTGAGCGCCAACGCCGGCAGTGATGAATTATCCGAATTGCAGGTGGCCGATTTCGGCACGCGTCGTCGTTTCTCGTATCGGGTGCAGGAAGAAGTGGTGAATGTGCTCAAGCACGATTTCCCCGGACGCTTCGTCGGCACCAGCAACGTGCACCTGTCCCGGGAACTGGACATGAAACCCCTGGGCACCATGGCCCACGAATGGATCATGGCGCACCAGCAACTCGGCCCGCGGCTGATCGACAGCCAGATCGCCGCACTCGATTGCTGGGTCCGCGAATACCGTGGCCTGCTGGGGATTGCCCTGACCGACTGCATCACCATGGATGCCTTCCTCGGCGATTTCGATCTGTTTTTCGCCAAGCTTTTCGACGGTTTGCGCCACGACTCGGGCGATCCGGTGGCCTGGGCGGAAAAAGCCATCGCCCACTATCACAAGCTCGGCATCGACCCGATGAGCAAGACGCTGACGTTCTCCGACAGCCTGACCCTGCCCAAGGCGCTGGAGATATTCCGGGCGCTGCGCGGTCGGATAAATGTCAGCTTCGGCATCGGCACCAACCTGACCTGTGACATTCCGGGTGTCGAACCGATGAGCATCGTGCTTAAAATGGCCGCCTGCAACGGCCAGCCGGTGGCGAAGGTCTCCGACGAGCCAGGCAAGACGCACTGTAAAGACCCGAATTTCGTCGCTTACTTGCGACACGTTTTCCAGGTTCCTGCCGCCCTTTCAAGTACATCTAGCAAGGAGTGAATTCATGCAAGCCGTACAGCGTGAGATTGCTGAACAGCTCAAGGTCCAGCCGCCATTCGCCGACGAAGCCGCCCTTGAGGCCGAAGTCGCCCGGCGGGTGACCTTCATTCAGGACTGCCTGGTCAACTCCGGGCTCAAGACCCTGGTGCTGGGCATCAGTGGCGGTGTCGACTCCCTGACCGCCGGCCTGCTGGCCCAACGGGCCGTCCGGGAACTGCGTCAGCGCAGCGGTGATGCCGCGTACAAGTTCATCGCCGTGCGCCTGCCCTACGAAACCCAGTTCGATGAGCACGACGCCCAGGCTTCGGTGGATTTCATCAAGCCGGACGAGCGCCACACCGTGAACATCGGCCCGGCGGTCAAATCCCTGGCCAATGAGGTGGCGGCCTTCGAAGGCAAGCACGCGGTGTCGGTGGACTTCGTGCTCGGCAACACCAAGGCGCGCATGCGCATGGTCGCCCAGTACACCATCGCCGGCGCGGCCCATGGCCTGGTGATCGGCACCGATCACGCGGCGGAAGCGGTGATGGGTTTCTTCACCAAGTTCGGCGACGGCGCCTGCGACCTGGCGCCACTGAGTGGTCTGGTGAAAAACCAGGTCCGCGCTATCGCCCGCCGCTTCGGCGCGCCGGAGTCGCTGGTGGAGAAAGTCCCGACCGCTGACCTTGAGGATCTGTCGCCGGGCAAACCGGATGAAGCCTCCCACGGCGTGACCTACGCCGAGATCGACGCGTTCCTGCACGGCGAGCCGGTGCGTGAAGAGGCGTTCAAGATCATTGTCGATACCTACAACAAGACCCATCACAAGCGGGTGATGCCGTTTGCGCCTTGAGGCGTGAGTGAATGAAAAAGCCCGCTGAGGCGTGATCCTCAGCGGGCTTTTCTTTGACCATTAGATTCATTGATGCTGATGGCCCCTTCGCGAGCAGGCTCACTCCCACATTGACGGCGCAGTACCTGTGGGAGCGAGCCTGCTCGCGAAGAACGATGACGCGGCGTGCCTGATTACTTCAGAGTCACGGTGCCTTTCATCATCGAGATGTGGCCCGGGAACGAGCAGAAGAAACCGTACTTTTGAGCGGCATCGAGCTTGGACACATCGAAGGTTACCGAATCTGTCTCGCCAGCGCCGATGATCTTGGTGTGGGCGATCACGCGGGCGTCGCCTTCTTTCAGGTAGTTCTTGTCGATGCCGGCGCTCAGACCATCGGTGGCGATCGGCTGCATGTCGGCTTCTTTACTCAGCACCCAGTTATGGCCCATGACGTTCTTCGGCAAGCTGCCGGAGTGCTTGAGTTCCACGGTAAACGTCTTGCAGCTCTTGTCGATTTCAATGGCCTTCGTGTCGAAAGACATCTGGTCGGTGGAGTCGACGGTGACTTTGCACTCGGCAGCCATCAATTGGCTGCTGGCCAGCGTCAACAGGGATACCGCAACAAGTTTGGCAAACATGGTGAATCTCCAAGACAGGGTTAACGAAATCGCGAATAAACAGAAGACTGCCTGAAAACTTCGCAAGTTCATATGACTTGAATCAAAAACTGTATACAACTTTCGGGCTATGAGGCCGATGCAAATTATCTACCGGCCAAGTGTCTGGCCCGGACCTATCATCAGGCCGTCCCCCTTCAAATGGAATGTCTGTCATGTCGATCAACAGCCTGTTGTGCAGTTTGCTGGCCGCCTACGCCTGCGGCGCCAGCGGTACGTACGAAACGCCAGAACTCGAAGTCTAGCCCTTGGAGTACCATGCGCCTGCCTTTACTCTGTGGCCCTGATCGACCATGGAGCAAGGCATGTCTTTAACATCCGTTTGTGTATTTTGTGGTGCCAGCACCGGCACCAACCCGGCTTACCGCGAAGCTGCCGTGGCCCTTGGCCGGGCATTGGCCGAGCGCAAGCTGACCCTGGTGTATGGCGGTGGCGCCGTGGGCCTGATGGGCATCGTCGCCGATGCGGCCCTGGCGGCCGGCGGTGAAGTGATCGGCATCATCCCGCAAAGCCTCAAGGACAAGGAAATCGGCCACAGCGGCCTGACTCGCCTGGAAGTCGTCGATGGCATGCACGCGCGCAAAGCACGGATGGCCGAGCTCAGCGATGCCTTTATCGCGCTACCCGGTGGCCTTGGCACCCTCGAAGAACTGTTCGAAGTCTGGACCTGGGGCCAGCTCGGCTACCACGGAAAACCGCTGGGATTGCTGGAAGTGAACGGTTTCTACAGCAAATTGACGTCTTTTCTCGATCATATCGTCGGCGAAGGCTTCGTTCGCGGGCAGCACCGTGACATGCTGCAAGTGAGCGAATCGCCGCAAACCCTGATCGATGCTCTGGATGCCTGGCAACCGTCCGTAGCGCCAAAATGGGCCGAGCAAAAACCCAACTAACGGCTCGGCACCGATACAGGGCAGAATATGCGCCGCTCAACCTCACCTTCGACCCCAGAGGATCGCCCATGGCTAAACCTAATTATTCCTTCGCCAAACGTCAGAGAGACTTGGCCAAGGAGCAGAAGAAAGAGGAAAAACTTCAGCGCAAGAAAGCTACAGCTGAAGAAGCGGCACTGAACCCTGAGGGTGAAGTGTCGGCAGAAGACGATGTTGATGCACCGAAAGACTCGGCGCCCGACGCCTGAGAACCTCCGGGCCGATAACCTGATCAGGCCCACCGGATCCTCTGTAGGAGCGAGCTTGCTCGCGATGGTCGTTAACGATGACGCGGGAAACCGGTAGAAACACGGTGCCCCATCGTTTTTCGCGAGCAAGCTCGCTCCTACAGGGGACCTGCGTTAATCCAGAGGCATCACTGTGACGCGCACTTCCGGGTCATGGTTCCCTCCCCCCAGAATCACCCCCCGCAACGGCGACACATCGGAAAAATCCCGGCCCCAGGCCAGGGTGATGTGCTCCAGCGCCGGTTGCACATTGTTGGTCGGATCGAAATCCACCCACCCCAGCACCGGGCAAAACACCGAGACCCAGGCGTGGGACGCATCGGCACCGATCAGCCGTGGCTGGCCCGGTGGCGGCTGGGTCAGCAGGTAGCCGCTGATATACCTCGCCGCCAACCCTCTGGAGCGTACGCAAGCGAGCATCAGGTGGGCAAAGTCCTGGCAGACCCCGCGCCTACGCTCCAGCACCTCCACCAGCGGCGTCGCCACCTGGGTCGCTTCGGCATCGAAGGTGAACTCACTGAAGATTTTCTCCATCAGCGCCTGCACGCCGAGCAACAACGCTCGACCGGGCGGAAAACAGCTTTGCGAAAACTCGACGAAGTTTTTCTTCAAATGCACATACGGCGATTCAAACCGGTATCGGCAGGCTTCCAGCAATTCGGGCGACAGCGGTTGGCTGCTGTAGGTCAGCGCGCTACGGGTCTCTTCCCATGCGGGTGACAGATTGAAGTCCAGTGCAGCTCGGGGCAGCACTTCAATGGTCAGGCTGGCGTTGACCAGCAATTCGTCGTGGGGACGCTCGAACGCCAGCCGGGTCAACGGATTGCCGAACACATCCAGTTCATCGCGACGCGAGGTCGGCTGCGGGCTGATCTGCAATTGCCGGTCGGTGCAGCGCTGCCAGGCACAAGGCCGTGGCCACAAATGCGCCAGTTGCTGGGCCAGGGACACCGGGCTGTCGTAGTGGTAATGGGTGTCGTGAAAAATCTGGTAGTGGGCGCTCATCAGACGGACACCGTGCGCTGGCTGACATCATCGACATGGGCGAAATGCCGCAGCGCCAGGCGATCGGAAACCTGCCCGCTGGCATCGGCGATCTCTTGCAGCAGCGCGGCCAGCCCCTCGATGGCGGCGCGAACACTGGCGTCGCCGAACAGCGGGTTTTCCAGGCAGCCCAGATCGAATCGCGCCAGACGCTCGACCAATTGCGGCAGCGCTGCTTCGCGCGGCACGCCAAAGTCATCATTGAGGCGTTTGAGGGTGCGGGTCACCAGTTTCAACTGGAACAACACGGCGTGAGGGTTCTGCTCGTCGAGCAATAGCAGGTCGAGCACCGGAATCATCTGCGCCACCGCCAGGTAGCGAGAACGGTAGGTGATGCTGCTGTTGCCCAGTTCCAGCAGCCATTCCAGCCCGGCCTGGTCGAAAGCCCCGGCGCCCCGCAGGAACGCCGCCAGGCTGGCGCTGAGAAATTGCAGGCGCTCGATCCGCCGGCCAATCATCAGGAAACGCCAGCCTTCGTCCCGGGTCATGTCGTCCAGGGCAAAGCCGGACAGCGCCGCCAGGGACATCACCAGACGGTTGAGGAAATCCAGCAACTCGCCGAAATCCGGCTCTTCGGTTTCCAGCTCCATGGCTTCGCGCTGCAACTCCACCAGCGCCTGCCAGTTTTCCCGCGAGAGTTTGCCGCGCACCTGTGAAGCCGCCCACTGCAAGCGTTGCAGGTTGGAACGCAGGCTGAACGGCCAGTCATCGCCGAGCAACGCCGCCAACAGGCGCTCCGGCAACTCGCCCTCCTCGGGCAGCAGCATCAGCCGTTCGCCGAGGTCCACCGCGGCCTGCAAGGCTTGCGGGTCGTCGCCGTCGACATAGCGCGCCAGCATGATGCGCAGCAAGCGGGCACTGTCGTCGCAACGTTCGCAGTAACGACCGAACCAGAACAGGTTTTCCACCACTCGCGACGGCAGGTACGGATCGCGCCGCACCAGGTCATGCACGCCGATGTTGCGCTGGGCCTTCCATTGTTCGCCGCTGGGCGCACGTTCGCCCAGCACCCAGGTGTCCTTGCTGGCGCCGCCGCGCTGCATAGACACCACTTCGGCATCGGCTTGGGCGGCGACCCGGGTCAAGCCACCGGGCAATACCCGATATCCCTCGCGGCTGGCCACCGCATACACGCGCATGCCGATGGCACGGGGTTGCAGTTGACCGCCTTCGGCTTGCCAGATCGGCGCCTGAGACAATTGTGCGAGCTCTTGCGCCACATAGGCGTATGGACGCGCCTGCATGTGCTCGGCGAGTTCCTGACGCTGCTTTTCACTCAAATCACGGCCAAATACAGGAGCAAAACTCTGGGACGGAAACGCCGGTTTGATCAGCAACTCCGGAAGCTTCTCCAGGGCCTGGGCCAGAACCGGCGCTTCGCCACACCACCAAGTGGCAATGGACGGCAGGATCAGCTCTTCGCCAAACAGGAATTGATTGATCCTCGGCAGAAAACCCAACAAACCGGGCGACTCCAGCACACCGCTGCCGAGGGCGTTGGCCACCAGCACCCGCCCCTGCCGCACGGCTTCCAGCAGGCCCGGCACGCCGAGGGCTGAGTCGGTACGCAACTCCAGCGGATCGCAGAAATCGTCATCGAGTCGACGCATGATCGCGTGGACCCGACGCAGGCCACTCAGGGTCTTCAGATAGACCGTGGCGTCGCGCACCGTCAGGTCGCCGCCCTCCACCAGCGGATAACCGAGTTGGCGGGCCAGATACAGATGTTCAAAATAGCTTTCGTTGAAACGCCCCGGCGTCAGCAGCACGACCAACGGCGCGTCCCCGTCACTCGGGGCCTGACGGGCCAGGGTTTCCTGCAAGGTACGGAAGAACCCGGCCAGGTGCTGCACTTTCAGATCGCGGTACAACTCGGGAAAGGCCCGGGACACAATCGTACGGTTTTCCAGCGCATACCCGGCTCCCGAAGGCGCCTGGGTACGATCCGCCGTCACCCACCAGCGGCCATCGGGTGTGCGCGCCAGGTCCACGGCATACAGATGCAGAAAGGCTTCGTCTGGCGGGCTGATGCCCTGACAGGGCCAAAGAAAGTTGTTGTGACCGAACACCAGCTCGGCGGGCAGCAGACCTTCGGCAACCAGCCGTTGCGGGCCGTAAAGGTCAGCCAGCACGGCATTGAGCAATCGCGCCCGCTGAGCAATGCCGGCCGACAACTGTTGCCACTCATCGGCCGCGATGACATGGGGCAGCAGGTCCAGCTCCCACGGCCGGTCCGCGCCCTTCGGGTCGGCATAGACGTTATAGGTAACGCCGTTTTCCTGAATCTGCCGGGTCAGCAGGGCCTGACGCTGCACCAGTTGCGCCGGCGTGCTGCGTTGCAACTGCTCGAACAGCCGGCGCCAGTGCGGGCGCACGGCACCACTGTCGTCGAGCAGTTCGTGATAGGTGCCCGCCGTCAGCGGGTAGCGGTCTAGCAGGTCAGGCATGGAAAACTCGGCAGACAGCAATGAACGGTCAGACTAACGCAGGCTCGTGACACCCGGATATACGAAAAATCCGAGCGTCGCGTACGGTTTAGAAACGTCGCAAATCGAGTGTCATTGGTAGCTCGTCGTTGATTTCCAGTTTAGGTACAGGAAGTTTCCCTGGCGTGTGTCCGATGCGGAAGAAGCGCGCCATCCGCCGGCTCTCCGCTTCATTGGCATTGACCGGCAAGCTGTCATAGTTGCGCCCGCCCGGATGGGCGACGTGGTACTGACAACCGCCCAGCGAGCGCTGCATCCAGGTGTCGAGCAGGTCGAACACCAGCGGCGCGTGAACCGGGATGGTCGGTTGCAGACAGTTGGCCGGTTGCCAGGCACGAAATCTCACGCCCGCGACGAATTCGCCTACACGCCCCGTGGGCTGCAATGGCAGCGGGATGCCGTTGCAGGTCAGCAGATAACGCTGGGGCGGTAGACCGCTGAGCTTGACCTGCAAACGCTCCAGCGACGAATCCACGTAACGCACCGTACCGCCCACAGCGCCCTCTTCGCCCAGCACATGCCAGGGCTCGAGGGCTTGACGCAGTTCCAGCGCAATGCCACTGACGGCGAAGTCGCCAACCTTGGGAAAACGGAACTCCAGATGCGCGGCGAACCATTCGGCCCGCACCGGATAACCGGCGGCGTTGAGGTCGACGATAACATCGGCGAAGTCTTGCTCGATAAAGTGCGGCAACAGGAAGCGATCGTGCAGCTCCGTGCCCCAGCGCGCCAGTTTCGGCGGTGCATAGGGCTCGCGCCAGAACCGCGCGACCAGCGCCCGCAGCAACAGTTGTTGCGCCAGGCTCATGCGTGCATGGGGCGGCATCTCGAACGCGCGCAGCTCCAGCAACCCGAGGCGCCCGGTGGCACCGTCCGGCGAATAGAGCTTGTCGATGCAGAACTCGGCGCGGTGGGTGTTGCCGGTCACATCGATCAGCAGATTGCGCAGCAGCCGGTCCACCAACCATGGAGGACATTCCTCGCCCGCTTCAGGCATCTGCGCGAAAGCGATCTCCAGTTCGTACAAGGCATCGTTGCGCGCTTCGTCGACACGGGGCGCCTGGGACGTCGGGCCGATGAACAAACCGGAAAACAGGTAGGACAGCGACGGGTGGTTGTGCCAGTAACTGATCAGGCTGCGCAATAGATCCGGGCGACGCAGAAACGGCGAGTCCCCCGGTGTCGCGCCACCCAGCACGAAATGGTTACCGCCACCCGTGCCGGTATGCCGGCCGTCGATCATGAACTTCTCGGTGGTCAGCCGGGTCTGGCGCGCTTGTTCGTAGAGGAATTCGGTGCGCTCGACCAGTTCATCCCAGGTCGCGGACGGCTGTACGTTGACCTCGATCACCCCCGGGTCCGGAGTGATGCGCAAGTTGCTCAGGCGCGGATCGCTCGGCGGCTCATAGCCCTCCAGCAACACCGGGCACAGCAACTCTTCGGCGGTGGCTTCGATGGCGGCGACCAGTTCAAGGTAGTCCTCGACCCGTTCCAGCGGCGGCATGAACAGATACAACCGGCCTTCCCGCGCCTCGGCACAGAAGGCGGTGCGGGTCAGCCAGTCGGCGGATTCGTCAATCTTCGGTGCACGCTCCTGCACCTCGGCAGCTTCGTTTTTGCTTTGCAGTTGCGTGGTATCGGGCAGCGGCGGGAAATCCTGATTCGGGTCTTGCGGATGAATGAACGGATACTCCGCCGCCTTCACCCACGGTTGCGAACCCAATGGCAAGCGATAACCCAGCGGCGAATCACCCGGCACCAGTCGGCAGTGCTCGTCGCGCAGATACCAGCGCCCGCTCTGCCACTGATCACCCTTGGCGGTGCGCGCCAGCGGCAGGACCTGGCCGATGACCTTGTCCAGGCCTTGGTTGAATACTTTGCGCAGGCGTGCCCGTTCCAGCGGTTCTTCCAGACGCGAGTCTTCGGCACTGACGTTCTGCGGCAGCATGCCTTCGCGCCAGAGGTAATAGAAATTGTCTTCGTAGGCTGGGAACACAAAGCGTGTCGGAATCTTAAGGCGTTCGGCGACGCTCGCCAGGAAACGCCCGGCCAGCGCGCCGTCGGCACCGTAGTCTTGCTGCTCGTCGGCGATCAGTGCGCTGTTGTGCCAGATCGGCACGCCGTCACGGCGCCAGTAGCAATTGAGCGACCAGCGCGGCAGTTGCTCGCCAGGGTACCACTTGCCCTGTCCGAAATGCACCAGCCCCTGGGGCGCGTAGTGCTTGCGCATGTGCTGGAACAGCTCGGCGGACAGCCGTCGCTTATCCGGTCCCAGTGCCGCGGTATTCCATTCGGCGCCGTCCGGGTCATCGATGGACACAAAGGTCGGCTCGCCACCCATGGTCAGGCGCACATCGCCCTCCAGCAGGTCGGCATCGATCTGACGGCCCAGGGTCTGGATCGCCAGCCACTGGTCGTCGGTGTAGGGCTTGGTGACCCGTGGCGCCTCCCAAATCCGTTCCACGGACATTTCGTGGCTGAATTCACACTCGCAGGGTTCCACCAAGCCGCTGATCGGCGCCGCAGAGGACGGATCGGGACTACAGGCCAACGGAATGTGTCCTTCACCGGCAAACAGCCCGGAGGTCGCATCCAGGCCGATCCAGCCGGCGCCGGGCAGGTACACCTCGCACCAGGCATGCAGGTCGGTGAAATCCACTTCGGTGCCGGACGGCCCGTCGAGACTTTTGACGTCGGCGGTCAGCTGGATCAGGTAGCCCGACACGAAACGTGCCGCCAGCCCCAGGTTGCGCAGCAGTTGCACCAGCAACCAGGCGGAATCGCGGCACGAACCGGACGCCTGGTCGAGGGTGTGCTCAGGCGTTTGTACGCCGGGCTCCATGCGGATCAGGTAGTCGATGTCTTCACTCAAACGCTGGTTGAGCGCGACGAGAAAGTCCACGGCGGGCAACGGCGTGCGGTCGATGCCGTCCAGGTAAGCCTTGAACTTCGGCGTCAGGGGCAGGGTTTCCAGGTACGGCGCCAGCTCCTTGCGCTCATCCGCGGCATAGGCGAAGGGGATCTTTTCCGCGTAGGGTTCGAGAAAGAAGTCGAACGGATTGAAGATCGCCATTTCCGCCAGCAGATCGACCTCGATTCGCAATTCTTCGGTTTTTTCCGGGAACACCAACCGCGCCAGGTAATTGCCCTGAGGGTCCTGCTGCCAGTTGATGAAGTGCTGTTCGGGGGAGACTTTCAGCGCATAGGACAGAATCCGCGTGCGGCTGTGGGCAGCGGGACGCAGACGAACGATCTGCGGGCCGAGCTCGACAGCGCGGTCATAGCGGTAATGCGTAACGTGGTGCAATGCGACATGAATCGACACGGCGTGCCTCCTGCGAGCCCTAAGCGTATTCAAAAGCGCGCAAGACTTATGCCATCCAGCAGCGCTGGCGCTTTCTTCGGTTGCCTGAGGCAGTACAGCACCAAAATCGGGCGATGCGGGAAAATGGTTTGACGCAGGTGCACGTAAATGTGGCGATCCGTCAGAAATTGCTTGGCAGTTCCGGCCTCTTCGCGGGCAAGCCCGCTCCTACAGGGAAACGCATTTCATTGTAGGAGTGAGCCTGCTCGCGATGAGGCCAGTAGCTCCAGTACATTTTCTCAAGCCTTGAATGCAGAACGCCAACCCGAAGGTTGGCGTTCTGTTCAGCGGGGGCGCGGCTTAGCGCGGCACGACCGGCTTGCGTGTCGGCTTTGGCCCCTTGCCTTTGGCCGCATCCTTGCGCTCCTTGGCCGCCTGCTGATTGCGGGCGAATGCCGCCGCCTTGGCCTGTTCGCGCTTGTCCCACGGGTTGCCGCCATCGCTGGCACGTGGCGGAAGGCCGGTGTGCTGGGTCAGGATCTTGGTGGTCTTTTCCCCTGCAACCTTGTGGCTACCGGCCGGCGTCGAATTCTTGCGACGGGCGCTCTGGTAGCTGTCAGTCGACGGCTGGTGCAATGGAATCAACTGGTTCTTGCCCGGCCCGATCAGGTCGGCTCGGCCCATGCGAGTCAGTGCCTCGCGCAGCATCGGCCAGCCCTTCGGGTCGTGATAACGCAAGAACGCCTTGTGCAGACGACGCTGCTCCTCGCTCTTGACGATGGTCACCGCGTCACTCTTGTAGGTGACCTTGCGCAGCGGGTTTTTGCCCGAGTGGTACATCGCGGTGGCGGTGGCCATCGGCGACGGGTAGAACGCCTGCACCTGGTCGGCACGGAAGCCGTTACCCTTGAGCCACAGGGCCAGGTTCATCATGTCTTCATCGGTGGTGCCCGGGTGGGCGGCGATGAAGTACGGAATCAGGTACTGCTCCTTGCCCGCTTCCTTGGAGTACTTCTCGAACATGCGCTTGAACTTGTCATAGCTGCCGATGCCCGGTTTCATCATCTGGTTGAGCGGACCTTCCTCGGTGTGTTCCGGGGCGATCTTCAGGTAACCACCGACGTGGTGGGTCACCAACTCTTTAACGTATTCCGGCGACTCGACCGCGAGGTCGTAACGCAGACCGGAAGCGATCAGGATCTTCTTCACACCCGGCAACTCACGGGCGCTGCGGTACAGCTGGATCAGCGCCGAGTGGTCGGTGTTCAGATTCGGGCAGATGCCAGGGAACACGCACGAAGGCTTGCGGCACGCGGATTCGATTTCCGGACTCTTGCACGCGATGCGGTACATGTTCGCGGTCGGGCCGCCGAGGTCGGAGATCACGCCGGTAAAGCCCGGGACCTTGTCGCGAATCTCTTCGATCTCGCGAATGATCGACTCGTGGGAACGGTTCTGGATGATCCGGCCTTCGTGCTCGGTGATCGAGCAGAAGGTGCAGCCGCCGAAGCAGCCACGCATGATGTTCACCGAGAAGCGGATCATGTCGTAGGCCGGGATCTTCTCCTTGCCGTACGCCGGGTGCGGAATGCGCGCATAAGGCATGCCGAACACGTAGTCCATTTCTTCAGTGGTCATCGGAATCGGTGGCGGGTTGAACCAGACGTCGACTTCGCCATGCTTTTGCACCAGCGCACGGGCGTTGCCCGGGTTGGTTTCCAGGTGCAGCACGCGGTTGGCGTGGGCGTAGAGCACCGCGTCGTTGCGGACCTTTTCCACCGACGGCAGACGAATCACGGTCTTGTCGCGGGTCATGCGCGGGCTGGCCAGGATCTGTACGACCTTGGCTTCCTGCGGATCTTCAACCGGACCTTTTTCCTGCTCGATGGCGCAGGCCTGGGTGTCCTGGGTGTTGACGTACGGGTTGATGATCTTGTCGATCTTGCCCGGACGGTCGATGCGCGTGGAGTCGACTTCGTACCAGCCTTGTGGCGTGTCACGACGAATGAACGCGGTGCCACGCACATCGGTGATGTCTTCGATCTTGTGACCGTAGGACAGGCGCTGGGCGACTTCGACAATCGCACGCTCGGCGTTGCCGTAAAGCAGGATGTCGGCGCTGGCGTCGATCAGGATCGAGTTGCGCACACGGTCCTGCCAGTAGTCGTAGTGGGCGATGCGGCGCAGGGAAGCTTCGATGCCGCCGAGCACGATCGGCACGTGCTTGTAGGCTTCCTTGCAGCGCTGGCTGTAGACCAGGCTGGCGCGGTCCGGACGCTTACCGGCCAGGCCACCCGGCGTGTAGGCATCGTCGGAACGGATTTTCTTGTCCGCGGTGTAGCGGTTGATCATCGAGTCCATGTTGCCGGCCGCGACACCGAAGAACAGGTTCGGCTCGCCGAGCTTCATGAAGTCGTCTTTGGACTGCCAGTTCGGCTGGGCAATGATCCCGACGCGGAAGCCCTGGGACTCCAGCAGCCGGCCGATGATCGCCATGCCGAACGACGGGTGATCGACGTAGGCATCACCGGTGACGATGATGATGTCGCAGGAATCCCAGCCGAGCTGATCCATCTCCTCCCTGCTCATGGGCAGGAACGGCGCTGGCCCGAAACATTCGGCCCAGTACTTGGGATAGTCAAATAACGGCTTGGCTGCTTGCATGTCGATAACCGGTGTTGGCTTTCATTGAATTTCGCGGGCGCGGAATATAGCACAAATTTTGACCAATTCCGACGGCTGTGGTCGGAAATTGTGGCAACCTCATCGCGAGCAAGCTCGCTCCCACAAGGATCACACCGAACCTGTGGGAGCGAGCTTGCTCGCGATGAGGCCAGGTCAGGCGATGAAAAACTTATTCGTCATCGTCGAAGTTGTAGCTACCCGGCGCCAGGTTCTCGAAGCGCGTGTACTTACCGATGAACGCCAGGCGGATAAAGCCGATCGGGCCGTTCCGCTGCTTGCCGATGATGATTTCGGCGATGCCCTTGTGCTCGGTTTCCGGGTGATACACCTCGTCGCGGTAAACGAACATGATCACGTCGGCGTCCTGCTCGATCGCTCCGGATTCCCGGAGGTCGGAGTTGATCGGCCGTTTGTTCGGTCGCTGCTCGAGGGAACGGTTGAGCTGGGACAGCGCCACCACCGGGCAGTTGAACTCCTTGGCCAAGGCTTTCAAGGAGCGCGAGATTTCAGAAATCTCGTTGGTTCGGTTGTCGCCGCCGGAACCTGGAATCTGCATCAACTGAAGGTAGTCGATCATGATCAGGCCGATCTCACCGTGTTCACGCGCCAGACGTCGGGTACGCGCACGCATTTCCGACGGGCTTATACCGGCGGTGTCGTCGATGAACAGCTTGCGGTCATTGAGCAGATTCACCGCCGAGGTCAGGCGCGGCCAGTCGTCATCTTCCAACTGACCGGAACGCACCTTGGTCTGGTCGATCCGACCGAGGGACGACAGCATACGCATGACCAGCGATTCGCCTGGCATCTCGAGGGAATACACCAGAACAGCCTTGTCACTGCGCAGTACGGCGTTTTCCACCAGGTTCATCGCGAAGGTGGTTTTACCCATCGACGGACGACCGGCGACGATGATCAAGTCAGCCGGCTGCAGGCCGCTGGTCTTTTCATCAAGATCGGTATAGCCAGTGGACAGGCCGGTAATGGCGTTGTCAGTGTTGAACAGCGTGTCGATGCGATCGATGGCCTTGGTCAGCAAATCGTTCACACCCACCGGGCCACCGGTTTTCGGCCGGGCCTCGGCAATCGCGAAGATCTGGCGTTCCGCTTCGTCGAGGATCTCCTCGGCAGTGCGACCTTCCGGGTTGAAGGCGCTGTCGGCGATCTCGGTGCTGATGCCGATCAGTTGGCGCAACGTCGCGCGCTGACGGACGATCTGCGCATAAGCCTTGATGTTGGCGACGGACGGTGTGTTTTTCGCCAGTTCGCCAAGGTAACCGAGGCCACCCACCTGCGACGTCTGACCTTCCTTGTCCAGCTGTTCGGCAAGGGTCACGACGTCAATCGGGGAGTTCTGATCGGCCAGCTTGGCGATCGCACGGAAAATCAGACGGTGGTCATGTCGATAGAAATCGCCGTCGGAGACTTGATCGAGCACGCGTTCCCAGGCGTTGTTGTCCAGCATCAGACCACCGAGTACAGCCTGTTCGGCTTCGATGGAATGCGGCGGCACTTTCAGCGCGGCGGTTTGCAGATCGTATTGCTCGGGAGCGGAGATTTCGTTCATGGCCACTTGGAATCAGATGTAAAAACGGGGATGCCAGAAAGACAAAGGGCACGACCTGTAAACAGGATCGTGCCCGATGTTACCGGCAAGCACCCGAGGGTGCCAGCCGACAAGTGCTGCTTAAGCTGCTACCACGACAACGCGTACGGTGGCTTCAACTTCGGCGTGCAGGTGCACGGCTACGTCGAATTCGCCTACGTTGCGGATGGTGCCGTTCGGCAGACGAACTTCGCTCTTCTGCACTTCAACGCCGGAGGCGGTCAGTGCGTCAGCGATGTCGTGAGTACCGATCGAACCGAACAGCTTGCCTTCGTCGCCAGCGGTGGCAGTGATGGTCACTTCCAGCTCGGCCAGTTGGGCAGCGCGGCTTTCAGCCGACGATTTACGATCTGCTGCAGCTTTTTCCAGCTCAGCGCGACGCTCTTCGAACGCAGCCAGGTTGGCTGGGGTCGCAGCGGTAGCTTTGCCGTAAGGCAGCAGGTAGTTACGACCGTAACCAGCCTTAACGTTCACTTTGTCACCCAGGTTGCCCAGGTTGGTGACTTTTTCCAGAAGGATCAGTTGCATGTGAAAATCCTCTTAACTTTTAACCTTCACCGTTCGCGTTATCGGCATCTTTCGGTGCCGAACGACCGCGAAAATCAATCAGGCTGTCGACGATGGCCAGGACCACCAGCAACGGATAGATCAGTTGCATGAACAGCAACAGCGTCACGTACAACCCCACCAGCCAGAACCTGGCCAGTCGCTTCTGCGCCACCAGCCCGTGAATCAGGGCCAGCCCGGCGAACACCAGCGGTACACTGCACAACGGCGTCAACATGGCCATCTGTGAACCGAAATTCGGCCCCAGAAGCATGCACGCCAGCAGCAACATCGCCGGCAACAGCGGGATGCGGATGGCGCGAAACTCGCGACCAAAACCGCCCGGGTTGTACAACAACGCCTGCCAGTAGCGCCCGACAAGCAGGCTCAGCAAGCTGACGATTTGCAACAAAGCCGCAATCAGGCCGGTCAGGACCGGTGCAATCAGGGACGCGAAACGCGCTTGTTCGTCTACCGACAACTTCTGGTAGACATCGCCGAGTAGCGACGGCATGACTTTGATCAAAGCCTGCGCCAGCATCTCGATCTGGGGAGCAAAAGCTGTCCCCAACACCACTGAAAACACCACTCCCATCGCTATGCTGACCAGCAGCACGCGGTTCCAGGACTCGCTTGCGCGCAAAACCAACGCAAGGCTCGCAGACCCCAGTAGCACCAGAAGTGCCCGTGGGTCGTCGGAGTAAAGCCACCAGGCCAATGCCGGCAGCAGTCCCAGAGCAAGAACGCCCAGGGCGTCCCTCAATCCGCGCCGCAGGAGCACAAGGCATCCGGCGGCAGCACCCAACCAATACAACAACGGCAATGCCGCGCATCCAGCCACTACGAGAGTGGCCTGCATACGGCCGCGCATGATGAACTCAGCTATGGCCCGCATGCATTCAATCCTTTGCTACGTGTCGACTGCCCGGTCTCAGCGGCCGTGGCTGTCGGTGTAGGCCAGCAGGGCCAGGAAGCGGGCGCGCTTGATAGCGGTGGCCAGCTGACGCTGATAACGAGCTTTGGTACCGGTGATGCGGCTTGGAACGATTTTGCCGGTCTCGGATACGTAGGCTTTCAGAGTGTTGAGATCTTTGTAATCGATCTCTTTCACGTCTTCAGCGGTGAAGCGGCAGAATTTACGACGACGGAAGAAACGTGCCATGTAATTGGCTCCTTAAAAGGTCCGTGGATTACTCGTCAGCGTTATCGCTGTTGTCGCTGTCATCACTATCAGCGCTTTCAGCGCCTTCGTGCTCAGGACGGTCGCGACGCTCACGGCGCTCACTGCGGTTTTCTTCAGCCTTGAGCATCTCGGACTGGCCGGTAACGGCTTCGTCGCGACGGATGACCAGGTTACGGATCACTGCATCGTTGTAGCGGAAGTTGTCTTCCAGCTCGGCCAGGGCCTTGCCAGTGCACTCAACGTTCAGCATCACGTAGTGAGCCTTGTGAACATTGTTGATTGCGTAGGCCAGTTGACGACGGCCCCAATCTTCCAGACGGTGGATTTTGCCGCCGTCTTCTTCGATCAGCTTGGTGTAACGCTCAACCATGCCGCCGACTTGCTCGCTTTGATCCGGGTGGACCAAAAAGATGATTTCGTAATGACGCATGAATGCTCCTTACGGGTTGTAGCCTGCCGCTCAAAAGCGGTCAGACAAGGAGTGAATGACACTTATGGACTTGCGGACGCTAGACACGTTGGTGCCTGCCATCACAGCAAGGGGCGCAATTGTAGAGAAGGGGCGAGGGAGGCGCAAGGTAATTGGTGATTATTTGAACAACCCCAACCTTTCCCTCACCACAAAAACACTGTGGGAGCGAGCTTGCTCGCGATGGGGATGCAACATTCGACATTGATGCTGAATGTTACTCCGCTATCGCGAGCAAGCTCGCTCCCACAGGGACTGCAACTGGATCAGGACTTCTTGGCAGCAGCCTTGGCTTTGACACTGCGCTGGCGCTGCGCTTCGAACAGGCAAACACCCGTCGCCACGGAAACGTTGAGACTGCTGACGCTACCGCCCATCGGCAGGTTCACCAGGTAGTCGCAATGCTCGCGGGTCAGGCGACGCATGCCCTTGCCTTCGGCGCCCATGATCAGGATGGTCGGGCCGGTCAGATCCTGGTCATACAGACTGACCTCGGCTTCACCGGCCGTGCCGACCACCCACAAGCCGCGCTGCTGGAGCTTTTCCAGGGTGCGCGCCAGGTTGGTCACGGCAACCAGCGGAATCACTTCCGCCGCGCCGCAGGCGATTTTTCGTACAACCGGAGTCAGGGTCGCCGACTTGTCCTTCGGCACGATCACTGCCAGCGCACCCGCCGCATCGGCCGAACGCAGGCAGGCGCCGAGGTTGTGCGGATCGGTCACGCCGTCGAGCACCAGCAACAACGGCGCGCCGTCGGTGCGATCGAGCAGCTCGTCGAGCATCGCCTCGCCCCAGACCTGGCTCGGACTCACGTCCGCGACCACACCCTGGTGCACACCTTCAACCCAGGCGTCCATTTCGCGGCGCTCGGCCTGGCCAACCTGGACCCGGTTTTCGTTGGCCAGCTCGATCAGCGTCTGGACCCGAGGATCATTGCGGCCTTCGGCCAGCCAGATCTGCTTGACGCGTTTCGGGTGGTGACGCAACAACGCTTCTACAGCATGTACGCCGTAGATCTTTTCCAACTGACTCATGGCTTGGCCTTAGGTTTACGCGCCCCGCCACTCTTGGCTGGAGCCGAGCCCGCTTTTGGCGGGCCTTTACGATGTTTGCTCGGTTTGGCTGGCTTGCCGCCGACGGCCTTGTCAGGCGTCGACCGACTGGTCTTTCCCCCAGACGCCGCTTTACCGCCGCTTTTCGCACCGGCGAGCAACGCCTGTTTCATTTCACGACTTTTGCGCACCTCGGCGTTCTTCGCCGCTGCATCGCTCGGGCGATAGGCTTCTACAGCCTTTTCCCTGGCAGGACGACGACCGGTTTTCGCCGGGGCCGGTTCTGCTTCGACTTTCGCTGCGGGTGCGGTGCTTTCGGTGCCACGCTTCTTGCGGCCGATCGGCGCGCTGATGGTTTTTTCGGCCATCTCGAAGTCGATCTTGCGCTCGTCGAGGTCGACGCGCATGACCCGCACTTCCACGGTGTCGCCCAGACGGAAGCTGCGACCGGTACGCTCACCGGCCAGGCGGTGGTGCACAGGATCGAAGTGGTAGTAATCGCCCGGCAGCGCCGTGACGTGCACCAGGCCTTCGACGTAGATATCGGTCAGCTCGACGAACAGACCAAAACCGGTCACGGCGGTGATCACACCCGGGAACGATTCGCCCACGCGGTCCTTCATGAACTCGCACTTGAGCCAGTTCACTACGTCGCGGGTCGCTTCATCGGCACGGCGCTCGCTCATCGAGCACTGCTCGCCGAGTTGCTCCAGGGCCGCTTCGTCGTACGGATAGATGCGTGCTTTCGGAATGGTCATCGCACCGGCACGGCGAACGTGCGGGGTGTTCTGCTTCGAATGGATCACGCTGCGAATCGCCCGGTGCGTGAGCAAGTCCGGGTAGCGGCGGATCGGCGAAGTGAAGTGGGTGTACGCCTCGTAATTCAGACCGAAGTGGCCCTGGTTATCGGCGCTGTACACCGCCTGACTCAACGAACGCAGCATGACGGTCTGGATCAGATGGAAATCCGGACGATCCTTGATACCGGCCAACAGTGCCTGGTAATCCTTCGGCGACGGACCATCCTTGCCTTTGTGCAGGGACAGGCCGAGCTCGCCGAGGAACGCGCGCAGCTTTTCCAGGCGCTCCGGTGGCGGACCATCGTGAACACGGTACAGCGCGGGGATTTCGTGCTTCTTCAGGAATTCGGCGGTGGCCACGTTGGCCGCCAGCATGCATTCCTCGATCAGCTTGTGAGCATCATTGCGCACGGTCGGACGGATTTCGGCGATCTTGCGCTCGGTACCGAAGATGATCCGGGTTTCCTGGGTTTCGAAATCGATCGCGCCACGTACGTGACGGGCCGCCAGCAACACCTTGTACAGCGAGTACAACTGCTTGAGGTGCGGTACCACGTCGGTGTATTCACCGCGCAGCTTGCGCCCTTCGGTGGCTTTCGGCGTCTCCAGCATCGCGCTGACCTTGTTGTAGGTCAGACGGGCATGGGAGTGGATCACCGCTTCGTAGAAGCAATAGTCGGTCATTTCGCCGGTTTTGGAGATGGTCATCTCGCAAACCATGGCCAGACGATCGACTTGTGGGTTCAGCGAGCACAAACCGTTGGACAGCTGCTCAGGCAGCATCGGGATCACGCGCTCGGGGAAGTACACCGAGTTGCCGCGAACCTGCGCTTCGGCATCCAGCGCCGAACCGAGTTTCACGTAGCTGGAAACGTCGGCAATCGCCACGTACAACTTCCAGCCGCCGGAGAACAGGCGCAGCTTGCCCGGGCGGGCTTCGCAATAGACCGCATCGTCGAAGTCGCGAGCATCTTCGCCGTCGATGGTGACGAACGGCAGATGACGCAGGTCGATGCGCTTCTCTTTGTCTTTCTCTTCGACTTCCGGCTTGAGCTTGCCGGCTTCCTTGAGCACGGCGTCAGGCCAGACGTGAGGAATGTCGTAGGTACGCAAGGCAACATCGATCTCCATGCCCGGCGCCATGTAGTTGCCCACGACTTCAACCACGTCGCCTTGCGGCTGGAAGCGTGGCGTCGGCCAGTGAGTGATCTTCACTTCGACGAACTGACCGATCTGCGCGTTGGCGTTACGACCCGGGGTCACCAGCACTTCCTGCTGGATCTTCGGATTGTCGGCAACCACGAAACCGATGCCGCCCTCTTCGAAGTAGCGGCCGACGATGGTTTCGTGAGCGCGGGACACCACTTCGACGATCATGCCTTCGCGGCGACCACGACGGTCCAGGCCGGAAACCCGGGCCAGGGCACGGTCACCATCGAACACCAGACGCATCTGCGCCGGGCTCATGAACAGGTCGTCACTGCCGTCGTCCGGCACCAGGAAGCCGAAACCATCACGGTGACCGCTGATGCGCCCCAGGATCAGGTCGAGCTTGTCCACCGGCGCATAAGTGCCGCGACGGGTATAGATGAGTTGAGCATCGCGCTCCATGGCGCGCAGGCGGCGGCGCAGGGCTTCGATCTGGTCTTCTGTGGTCAGACCAAACTCTTCGACCAGTTGCTCGCGGTTAGCAGGCGAACCTCGATCAGCAAGATGCTGAAGGATCAGTTCGCGGCTAGGAATAGGGTTTTCATATTTTTCCGCTTCACGAGCGGCCTCGGGATCGAGGGACTGCCAATCGGCCATTAGAGAGTTTTCACCTTGTCTATATGCGGGTTAGTTTGGCATAGGCGTAATGAAACGGGAAATTTCAGGCTAAGACGACCCATCTAAAGCCCTGTATCGACACCGTAAAGCTGTTTTGAAGACCGTCGATGAAATTTTCCATGTTTTTTTGACCCTGGGGGTTTACAGTTAAAAAGACGCTCCGTATAGTGCGCGCCATCGACGACGGACAACGTTGCCGATACTGCCCAGATGGTGAAATTGGTAGACACGCCAGCTTCAGGTGCTGGTGACCGCAAGGTCGTGGAAGTTCGAGTCTTCTTCTGGGCACCAATTTCGAGCTTGAGATTAGTTCAATTTCAAGGCTCACACAAAAACCCGCGAAAGCGGGTTTTTGCATTTTTGACCACTGGTTTATTATTTTTAGAATCAGGGGTTTACAGATCAAAATGCTCTCCGTATAGTGCGCCACATCAACAGCGGCAACGCTTGCGATGAATGCCCAGATGGTGAAATTGGTAGACACGCCAGCTTCAGGTGCTGGTGACCGCAAGGTCGTGGAAGTTCGAGTCTTCTTCTGGGCACCAATTCAAATTCAAGGTTACGACCTTGAATTTCACAGAAACCCGCGAAAGCGGGTTTTTGCGTTTCTGGCCCCTGAAAAATCACCGACCCTCTGTAGGAGCGAGCTTGCTCGCGATGCACTCGAGAACAGCGCTTGTTCTCAGACAGAACGCGCCATCGTTCACGCCCATCGCGAGCAAGCTCGCTCCTACAGGAATCAGCGTCCGCATTTGAGAAACAATATCGTTTATCATTGTTGCAAGTTTTTGCAATGCGACAGTGAGGAACCCTGCGAATGATGTTTCGAAATACCCTGCGCCGCGGCCTGACCATTACCCTCCTCGGCCTGGCACTCGCCACTCCCCTCACCCAAGCCGCCGATCCGGTCGCCCTGACCCTCTACAACGGCCAACACAAAGAAGTCGGCGACGCGGTCGCCAAGGCCTTCGAAGCCAAGACCGGGATCCACGTCAATGTGCGCAAAGGCAGCAGCAACCAGCTCGCCAGCCAGATCGTCGAGGAAGGCGATCGCTCCCCCGCCGACGTGATCTATACCGAAGAATCACCACCCCTGAACAAACTTGGCGAACAAGGCCTGCTGGCCAGGACGGATGACGCCACGCTGGCCGTTCTGCCCAAGGAATACGTCGCCGGCAACGGCACCTGGATTGGCGTGACAGCCCGGGTGCGCGTCGTTGCATTCAACCCCAAGCTGATCGATGAAAAAGACCTGCCGACATCGGTGATGGAATTCTCCGATCCGAAATGGCAAGGCAAGGTCGGCTTTGTACCCACCAGCGGCGCCTTCCAGGAGCAAGCAGTAGCGATCATCAAGGTGCACGGCATGGACGCCGCCGAAGAGTGGCTTACCGGTCTGCGCGCATTCGGCAAGACCTACAGCAACAACATGGTCGCGCTCAAAGCCGTGGAAAATGGTGAAGTCGCCACAGTGCTGGTGAACAACTACTACTGGTTCGCCTTGCAACGAGAAAAGGGCCAGCTCGATTCCAAGCTGCATTACTTCACCGGTGGCGACGTCGGTGGGCTGATCACCGTTTCCAGCGCTGCAGTCCTGAAATCCAGCAAACACCCCAAAGAAGCCCAGCAGTTGCTCGCCTACATGGCCAGCGAGGAAGGCCAGCGCGTGATCACCCAGACCACCGCCGAATACCCGCTGCACAAAGGCATGGAGTCCGATCGCGGACTCAAGCCGTTCAGCGAACTGGAAGCACCGAAAGTCACGCCAGCCGACCTCGGCAACGCCGAAGAAGCGCTGGACCTGGAACGCGACGTTGGCTTGAACTGATGAGCGCATCGCTCTCTGCCACCAGTCTGCGCAGCCACAACGCGCCTCGCCGCAAGCGTCCACCCATAGGGCTGGTGTTGCCGGTATTGTTGCTGGTCGTACTCAGCCTCCTGCCGCTGGCCTATGTCGGACTCAAGGCCTGGCAAGCAGGCTGGGCCGAAGCCTTGCACCTGTTGTGGCGACCGTACGTATTCGGCCTGCTGCGCAACACCCTTGCGTTGATGCTGGGCGTCACCCTCGCGTGCGGCGTGATCGGCCTGTCGCTGGCGTGGTTGCTCGAGCGCAGCAATCTTGCGGGACGACGACTGTGGGGCGTGATCCTGTGCCTGCCGTTCGCCGTACCGGCCTTTGTCAGCAGCTTCACCTGGGTTTCTCTGAGCGCCCACCTTGAAGGACTCGGTGGCGCGATCCTGGTGATGAGCCTGTCGAAGTACCCGCTGATTTTCCTGCCTGTAGCAGCAACCCTGCGCAACCTTGACCCCTCCCTTGAAGAATCGGCCCGCACCCTGGGCCAGAATCGCTGGGGCGTGTTCTTTCGCGTCACCCTGCCCCTGCTCTGGCCCCCGCTGCTGGCGGGATCACTCCTGATTGCACTGCACATGCTGGTGGAGTTCGGCGCCCTGTCGATCATCGGCTTGCAAACCTTCACCACAGCGATCTATCAACAGTTCGAACTGGAGTTCAGCAATGCCAACGCGGCAATGCTCTCCGCCGTACTGCTGATGTTGTGCCTGGCGCTGCTATGGCTGGAGCTGCGCGTGCGCGGCAAGGGTCGACACGTGCGCACCGGCCAGGGCGCGGCGCGACGCGCGGAACAGATTCAACTGGGCTCTTGGGCCGTGGCGGGACAGCTTTACTGCCTGCTGCTGGCAATCATCGGCAGCGGGATTCCGCTGGGCATGCTGGCCTACTGGCTGGCGGTGGGATCATCAGCCGCCTTTCCCGTGGCGGCAATCGGCGAAGCCTTGCTGTCCTCCCTTGCCCTGTCGCTGGGTGGCGCGGCGCTGTGCCTGGTGCTGGCGGTGCCAGTCAGCCTGCTGGTCGTGCGCTACAAAGGTCAACTGGCGATCTGGGCCGAGCGCCTGCCGTATCTGCTGCATGCGCTGCCGGGACTGGTCATTGCCCTGACCCTGGTGTATTTCGCCCTGCACTACGTGCCGATGCTTTACCAGACTTCGGCATTGCTGCTGATCGCCTACGCCCTGCTGTTTCTGCCGCTGGCCCAGGCGCCGATCCGCACCGCCCTGAACAAGGCAGCACCACAGCTTGAGGAGGCGGCGCGTACGCTGGGCGCCTCGTCATTCAGCGCTTTTTGCCGAGTGACACTGCCGATCATTTTCCCGGCGCTGGGGGCGGCGTTTGCACTGGTGTTCCTGGATGCGATGAAGGAGCTGACGGCGACCTTGCTGCTGAGCCCCACCGGGCTGAACACCCTGGCGACGGAAGTCTGGGCGCATACGGCGAATGTGGAGTTTGCGGCGGCTGCGCCTTATGCGGCGTTGTTGATACTGGTGTCGGGGTTGCCGGTCTATCTGCTGACGACCCGGATGTATCTGAGTCGTTAAGACCGCCATCGCGAGCAGGCTCGCTCCCACATTTGATCTGAGGCGCCCACAATTTTTGTGTCCGCCAACCATCATTGTGGGAGCGAGCTTGCTCGCGATGAGGCCATCCCTGACAAAGCATCAGGCCCTGAACTGCCCCAGGCTCGCCTTCAACTGCGCCGCCAGACCATCGAGCACCTTTCCGCTCGCCGTGGTCTCCACAACGGCTTGCGCCGCCTTCTCGGCCTGGGCGTGAATGGTCTGGACCCGCCCCCGCACTGCCTGTGCGCCCTGAGCCTGATGCGCCGCGGCCTGGGTAGCCAGACCGATCGCCGCATGCACCTGCTCGACGGATGCCTGCACCGACTGCTGCAACCGCGCACTGTCACGCAGCACCAGCAAACCCTCACTGGCCTGGCGCCCAGCTTGACCAATCGCAGCCACCGCCTCACGGGCACCTTGCTGCAATGCCACGATGTGCGCCTGAATATCGCCGGTGGAACTCTGCGTCTTGCTCGCCAGCGCCCGCACCTCGTCAGCCACCACGGCAAACCCGCGTCCAGTCTCGCCGGCACGCGCCGCCTCAATCGCTGCGTTCAGCGCCAGCAGGTTGGTCTGCTCGGCGATCCCGTGAATCACCGTCAGCACCACCTCAATTTGCTCACTTTGCTGCGCCAGGCGCTCGATTACCTGGGCACCTGTGTTGACCTGCCCCGCCAGCTCCTCAATCAGACTGCCCACTTTCGCCGAGGTCCGGGTGTTTTCGTCGGTAGCCTGACGAATGTCCACCACCTGCTTCAACGCCGCCTGCATGGCATGGCTTTCCGACTGGGCTTCATCAGCCATTTGCGACAGCGCGCGCAAACTCTCCGCCACCTCATCACGCTGCATGCCAGCCGCGGCATCCGCACCGGCGTTGCGCAAGGTCATGGCACCGATTTCCACGCCGGTACGCTGGGCCACATCGCCCGCCTCACGCACGATCGGCTGCAACTTATCCACAAAGCGATTGACCGCCGAGGCCATGTCGCCGATTTCATCCTTGCTGTTGATCTGCACACGTTTGGTCAGATCGCCCTCGCCCGCCGCCAGGTCATCCATGGCAACGATCAGCATTTTCAGGCGATTGACCACTCGACGACCGAGCACCACCGCCAACAACAGCAGGACACCGAAACCCACCACCGCCAGACACACGCCGATGCGCCAGCGCAATGTCGTAGCAGCTTCCTGCACGGTACTGGTGGTATTGGCCTTCATTTCAGCCGCGGTGGACTGCGCCGACTGCAGGCGCGAGCGCATGGCCGTTGCACTGTCGGCGGCCGCACCTTTGAGGCTGTCGCCCACCAGCTGGTCGCTGCTGGCGATCAATGCCGAGAAGCGCTTGTCGAGGGCCGCCAGATCAGTCTCAACCGAAGCAGTCGAGACCCCCATCAGAACCTTGCCGATTTCTACGCCATTAGGATTGATCGAGGCCTCGATGTAGAACACCGATGGATCGTTCTTCGCCGCATCCAGCACCTTGTCCAGCGCACGCTCGCCCTGGCCCTTTTCCAGCAGCGCCTTGTTGATCGGATTTTCCCGGTTGAGGTAGCGCGTCAGGTGCTGGCCCGTCGCGTCGTCATACACTACGAACAGCACATTGGGATTGCGCTGGGCCCGGCGGGCAAATTCGGAAAGTGTCGGAACGTCGTTGTCCCACATGGCGCGAGGCGCGACAGAGGCCAATAGCTGCGCCATGTCGCTGGCGGAGTCCTTCAGATCTTTTTCCAGCGTTGAGCGCAGCTGCGCCTGCTCGTCCTTCAGCCGCGAGGACAAACCGGCCGTGAGGCGCTGACGCGTACTGGTGGAGAGGCTGTCAAGGCTCGACGTGACTTCGCGCCCAGCCTGCTCAAGCTCGGCGGACAGCTTTTGGCTGTCCGCACCCAGGCGCAGGCCCAGATCGGCTTCCAGCGCGGTCACCGTGCTCCGGGTCAGAGCGACAGCTACCAGCACCTGCACCAAAAGGGCGATACCAAGGGTAACGAACACGGGCCGCAACAAACGGCTCTGTAACAATGAGAGAACGGCCGACACTTGATATCCCTCTGCAAAAGCGCCATTAAATTGATGGCACGCCAAAAGTGACGTTTTAGGCAAAGCTAATAGCAAAGGTCATGCCGTCCAACAGGCATAAACGACAAAGGCCCCAATTAAGGGGCCTTTGTGTTTTACATCAACGACTTATCAAGCAAACGGATGGCGCAGAACGATGGTTTCGTTGCGGTCCGGGCCCGTCGAAATAATGTCGATCGGCGCGCCGATCAGCTCTTCAACGCGCTTGATGTAAGCACGGGCGTTAGCTGGCAGCTCTTCCAGGGTTTTGGCACCCACGGTCGACTCGGTCCAGCCCGGCACTTCTTCGTACACAGGCTGCAGGCCCACGTAGCTGTCAGCATCAGTCGGGGCAACGGTATTGCCTTCTGCATCTTTGTAGCCGACGCAGATGTTGATGGCTTCCAGACCGTCGAGCACGTCCAGCTTGGTCAGGCAGATGCCCGAGATGCTGTTCACATCGATAGCCCGACGCAGGATAACAGCGTCGAACCAGCCACAACGACGAGCACGGCCAGTGGTGGCGCCGAACTCGTGGCCTTGTTTAGCCAGGTGCGCACCGACTTCGTCGAACAGCTCCGTCGGGAATGGACCCGAACCTACACGCGTGGTGTAAGCCTTGGTAATGCCCAGGATGTAGTCCAGGAACATAGGGCCAACACCCGAACCGGTAGCAACGCCGCCAGCAGTGGTGTTAGAGCTGGTCACGTACGGGTAGGTACCGTGGTCGATGTCCAGCAGGGAGCCTTGGGCGCCTTCGAACATGATGTCTTTGCCAGCGCGACGCAGGTCGTGCAGCTCGGCAGTCACGTCCAGCATCAGCGGCTTGAGCAGCTCAGCGTATTCTTTGCATTCGGCCAGGGTCTTGTCGAATTCGATGGCTGGCTCTTTGTAGTAACCCACCAGCATGAAGTTGTGGTAATCCACCAGTTCACGCAGTTTGTCTTCAAAGCGCGGCATGTTGAGCAGGTCGCCCACACGCAGGCCACGACGTGCAACCTTGTCTTCGTAGGCCGGGCCGATACCGCGACCGGTGGTACCGATCTTCAGCTCGCCACGGGCCTTTTCACGGGCCTGGTCCAGCGCAACGTGGAAGGACAGGATCAGCGGGCAGGACGGGCTGATACGCAGGCGCTCGCGCACCGGTACGCCTTTTTCTTCCAGCTTGGTGATCTCGCGCAGCAGGGCGTCAGGTGCAACCACCACGCCGTTGCCGATCAGGCACTGCACGCCTTCGCGCAGCACGCCCGACGGGATCAGGTGCAAGACGGTTTTTTCGCCGTCGATCACCAGCGTGTGGCCAGCGTTGTGGCCACCCTGGTAACGCACTACGGCGGCAGCATGTTCGGTCAGCAGATCAACGATCTTGCCTTTGCCCTCATCACCCCATTGGGTGCCCAGGACTACGACATTCTTACCCATAACACTTGTCCTCATTCGCGCAAACTTGGTGCCGGCGGCAGCCGGCGGGAAAACTCAAGAAGCCAGTGGCGATACTTGCCAAAGCCCGTTCTGCTGAATCAATTGCCGGTCGCAGTCCGCTTCACGGGCAGCGGCCAAAGGTTGTCCAGGCAAGGCCTGAACGACACGCTGACCCTCACTGCGCAACTGGCAAACCTGCTGCCAGAGTGCCGCATCCGTACTGTCAGGCATCCAGATACCGCCAGACGGTAGCTCGATCTCAGCACGCCCCAGGGTCACCAGGGTTTTCAAATCAGTGGAGAAGCCAGTCGCCGGGCGGGCGCGACCGAAGTCGGCGCCAATGTCGTCGTAACGACCACCCTGGGCAATGGACTGGCCAACACCCGGTACGAACACGGCGAACACCACACCGGTGTGGTAGTGGTAACCGCGCAGCTCGCCCAGGTCGAAATACAGCGGCAGCTCGGGGAAACGCACGGACAGCCGCTCGGCAATTGCCAGCAAGTCATCCAGCGCAGCCAGAACAGGGGCCGGCGCCTTGGCCAGGCGCTCGCGGGCCGCAACCAGCACTTCACGACCACCACACAGGTCAACCAGCGCCCGCAGCATGCCCGACAGATCGGCAGGCAAGCCTTCGGTCAAGGTAATGACCTCGTCGATGGCCTTGCGTTGCAAGGCATCGAATAACTGCTGCTCGACTTCACCGGACAAACCGGCCGCGCGGGCCAGGCCACGGTAGATGCCAACATGACCGAGGTCCATGTGCACATCCGGCACATCGGCCAGTTGCAGCATGGCCAGCATCAGACTGATGACTTCGACGTCGCTGCTCGGACTGCCGTCGCCGTACAACTCGGCACCCAGTTGAATCGGGCTGCGCGAGGACGACAAGGCGCGAGGCTGAGCGTGCAGGACACTACCGGCATAGCACAGACGGCTTGGGCCTTCACGACGCAGGGTATGCGCATCGATGCGCGCCACTTGCGGCGTGATGTCGGCACGGAAACCCATCTGACGGCCCGATTGCGGGTCGATGACCTTGAAGGTGCGCAGATCCAGGTCCTGGCCCGCGCCGGTCAGCAGGGATTCCAGGTACTCGATATGGGGAGTCACGACAAACTCGTAACCCCAGCTCTGGAACAGATCCAACACCTGACGACGCGCGACTTCAATACGCGCAGCTTCCGGTGGCAGTACTTCTTCGATGCCATCTGGCAGAAGCCAGCGGTCTACCGTTGCCATTACGCCTTCCCCTATCTCCGGGCGACCAGCCTGTCGGCGAGCCTTGAGTGAAGCAGAAAATGATCGGCTTGCGCACAAACCACGCGCATGAGCGACGGAGCGAAAAGCCCTTCTACCGGCTTCGCCAACCACTTTCCTCGAAAAACTGTCGAGCCAATCGGCCCGGCATCTGCTTGAAAACAGCAATCAAACATGCAGACGCAAAAAAGCCGGGAATTTCCCGGCTGCCGCATCATACACACGTTTTCCCAAAGGATCACCCCGCCAGAGGTTTTAGCCGCCCGGCGGGGGATAAATCAGGTCAACGCCGTATCAAGGCTTGGCTTTTTCCAGGTAGTGGAAGAAGTCGCTGCTTGGGTCGAGGACCAGGACGTCGGATTTGTTCGCGAAGCTTTCACGGTAGGCGCGCAGGCTACGGTAGAACGCGTAGAACTCCTGGTCCTGACCGTAGGCCTTGGAGTAGATCGCAGCAGCCTGGGCATCACCGTCACCGCGAACCTCTTCGGATTCACGATAGGCTTCAGCCAGCAGCACACGGCGTTGACGATCGGCGTCGGCACGGATGCCTTCGGCCAGCTCGTTACCCTTGGCGCGGTGCTCGCGAGCTTCACGCTCACGCTCGGTGCTCATACGCTCGAACACGCTGCGGTTCACTTCTTTGGGCAGGTCGATGGTCTTGACCCGAACATCGACCACTTCGATGCCCAGCTCTTTCTCGGCCATCTTGTTCAGCGAAGCCGTGATATCCGCCATCAGCGCATCACGCTCACCCGACACCACTTCGTGCAGGGTGCGCTTACCGAACTGGTCACGCAGGCCCGATTCCAGACGACGGGACAGACGCTCGTCGGCGATCTGCTTGAGGCCGGAAGTCGCGGTGTAGTAACGCTCTGCGTCCTTCACGCGCCACTTGGCGTAGGCATCGACCATCACGGCTTTCTTTTCCAGCGTCAGGAAGCGTTGTGTCGGTGCATCCAGCGTCATCAGGCGTGCGTCGAATTTACGCACCTGGTTAACGTAAGGCACTTTCACATGCAGGCCTGGCTGAACATCGGTCTGGACCACGCGACCGAACTGCAGCAACACCGCACGCTCGGTCTGAGCCACGATGTAGAAGCAGTTCCAGGCAGCGATCGCCACGACGACGCCGACAATAAGGGCGATCAGCGATTTATTGCTCATCAGCGACTCTCCCTGGTACGTGCTGGCTGTTGCTGCAGATCAGCTGCCGCACGCGCATTCGCTTCATTGCTGGTGGCTGCCGCACTGCTCACCTGGGTGCCGGTACTGCGACCACTTTCGACCATCTTGTCCAGCGGTAGGTACAACAGGTTGTTCTGGCCGTTCTTGTTGCCGGTCACGAGAACCTTGCTGGTGTTGCTGAAGACTTCCTGCATGGTGTCCAGGTACAGACGCTGGCGGGTGACTTCAGGGGCCTTGCGGTACTCGGCGACCAGCTTGGTGAAGCGGTCGGCCTCACCCTTGGCGCGCGAGACGGTCTCGTCACGGTAACCGTTGGCATCCTCAAGGATGCGCTGGGCCTGACCACGAGCTTCCGGCACGACGCCGTTGGCATAGGTTTCGGCCTGGTTGCGCGAACGCTGCTCGTCTTCCCGGGCACGGATCACGTCATCGAAGGCTTCCTGGACTTCACGCGGTGCCGCTGCGCTCTGAACGTTGACCTGGGTGACGGTGATACCGGTGCGATAGGTGTCCATGAAGCGTTGCAGACGCTCCTTGATCTCGCTGGCCATCAACTCACGACCTTCGGTCAGTACCTGGTCCATCGCGGTGGAACCCACCACATGGCGCAAGGCGCTGTCGGTCGCGTGCTGCAGGCTGATTTCCGGCTGATCGACGCTCAGCACGAAGTCCTGCAGGTTGCTGATCTTGTACTGCACGGTCAGCGGCACTTCGACGATGTTCTCGTCTTCAGTCAGCATCTGGCCCTGCTTGGTGTACGCACGCTCACGCGTGACGTTTTCCATGTACTTCTTGTCGATCGGCGGGAAGTAGATGTTCAGGCCCGGACCCACGGTTTCGTAGTACTTGCCGAAGCGCAGCACTACAGCTTGCTCCTGCTCGTCGACGACATAAACCGCGCTGTACAGCCAAACGGCGGCCAACACGACCAGACCGATGCCGAGCAGGCCGCCAAAGCCGCCACTCTTGCCCGGACCACCGCCGTCGTCGCCACCACGTTTCTTACCGCCACCGAACAAACCGTTCAGGCTTTCCTGCAGCTTTCGGAAGGCCTCGTCGAGATCCGGTGGCCCCTTGCGGTCGCCGTTGTTACGACGTTTGCCACCCCAAGGATCCTGATTATTCGAGTTGCCACCCGGCTCATTCCAAGCCATAGCGCTCTCCATCTGATAAAGCAAAGACGCACCCACGGCGCGCCGACCAATGCTACAGAATGCCTGTCACCACGGCACAACCGCTTTCTCAGGCTTTTATTGCAAAGTGTGTTGCTCGATGAATTCCATCGGCTGCAATCCTTCGCGGCTTACCAGTCGATTCAACTCGACCCGGGGCAAACGAACGGCCAGCAAACTGATGCCTTCTTCGTCGTGCTCTTCTTTCTGCACCGCGCCAAGTTCGAAGAACTGCGCACGCAGTCGAGCGAATCGTTGCGGCAAGCGCAGGGTACCGACAAACAAATCACTGCCCAATAACTCGGCAATGGCTTGTTCAAGCAATTCCAGACCACTGCCATCGCGCGCCGACAGCCAGACCCGTTGGGGCTTGCCGTTTTCGTCGCGCTGGATTTGTGGCTCAACGCCTTCAAGCAAATCGAGTTTGTTATAGACCTCGAGGATCGGCAAGTCCTGAGCACCAATCTCGCCCAGCACCACCATGACCTGCTCGATCTGCAACATGCGATCGGGCTCGGCCGCATCGATCACGTGCAACAACAGATCGGAGTTGCTCGACTCTTCGAGGGTAGACCGAAATGCTTCGACCAGCTTGTGGGGCAAGTGGCGAATGAAACCCACAGTGTCCGCCAGGACAATCGGCCCCAGATCGTCTATATCCAGACGACGCAAGGTCGGGTCCAGCGTGGCAAACAATTGGTCAGCTGCGTAGACGTCGGATTTCGTCACGTTATTGAAGAGCGTGGACTTACCGGCGTTGGTGTACCCCACCAGCGACACGGTAGGAATATCCGCACGCGATCGGCCACGGCGCGACTGTTCGCGCTGGCTGCGCACTTTCTCCAGCCGCCCCTTGATCTGCCGCAGGCGAACCCGCAGCAAACGGCGGTCGGTTTCCAGCTGGGTTTCACCCGGGCCTCGCATACCGATACCGCCACCTTGGCGCTCAAGGTGAGTCCAGCCACGAACCAGCCGGGTGCTCATGTGGTCAAGCTGGGCCAGTTCGACCTGGAGCTTGCCTTCATGGGTACGGGCGCGCTGGGCGAAAATATCGAGAATCAGACCGGTACGGTCGATCACGCGACACTCGAAAACACGTTCGAGGTTACGTTCCTGACTGGGCGTGAGGATGTGATTGAAAATCACCAGATCGGCCTGTTCGGCTTTGACCAGGTCGCGCAGTTCCTCGACCTTGCCACTGCCAATCAGGGTCTTGGCGGTTGGCCGATGACGCGGCACGTTAAAAAACGCAACGGTCTCGGCACCCGCCGAATTAGCCAATTCCTGAAACTCCTGCGGATCTTCGCGCGCCTCAGGGTCCTGTCCATCCAAGTGAACGAGGATGACTCGCTCACCACCACCGTGGCGCTCAAAGAACAAAGGAGACTCCTATCAGGCGTTACCTGGCTCAGCGTCACCTGCTTCGGCTTCGGTTGCGCTAGGCAGACGAATTGGACGAACCGGCACCACTGTAGAGATCGCGTGTTTGTAGACCATCTGGCTGACGGTGTTTTTCAGCAGGATAACGAACTGGTCGAAAGACTCGATCGTGCCTTGCAGCTTGATACCGTTGACCAGGTAGATGGACACCCCAACTTTCTCTTTACGTAAAGTATTCAAGTAAGGGTCTTGTAGCGAATGCCCTTTTGACATGTGCCGCACTCCTTTAAGGATTCAATATAAAAAATAGGTAATCAGATGGCTTTGGCCGCCACACCCCCAAGGATAGACGGCAATTGCAAGGACTCAGCTCAATATGGAGATGGTCCCAAGGTATTTCAAGGCGCGCGGCAGATTGTCGCAATCCAGACTGTCCAGCCAATGCAGATCAGTCCAACTGCGCAGCCAGGTGAACTGGCGTTTCGCCAACTGGCGCGTGGCAATGATTCCACGCTCCTGCATCTCGGCTGACGTCAGCTTGCCATCCAGGTAGTCCCAGACTTGGCGGTAGCCTACTGCACGTATAGACGGCAACCCGGTATGCAGGTCACCTCTATTACGCAGGGCTACGACCTCGTCAATGAATCCCTGTTCCAACATTAAAGTGAATCTTTGTTTAATTCGCTCGTGCAGTACCTGGCGATTTGCCGGAGCAATGGCCAAGTTCGCGACAGTATAGGGCAATTGTTGCAGTCCCGAAGCGGCTGCTTCAGTACTTTGCACAGATTGTTGCAAACGCAGGGCGGTCATGCTTTGACCGCTGACACGATAAACTTCCAGCGCTCGACTCAATCGCTGAGGATCGTTCGGATGTATTCGCGCTGCGGACTCCGGATCGATCACCGCCAATTGTTCGTGCAAGGCTTGCCAGCCAAGGCGCGCAGCCTCTTCTTCGATTTGCGCGCGGACCTCGGGATCGGCGGCCGGCATATCCGCCAGGCCTTCGACCAAAGCCTTGTAATAGAGCATGGTGCCGCCCACCAGCAGCGGAATTTTTCCGCGCGCGGTGATATCGGCCATGGCCTCCAGGGCGTCACGGCGGAAATCCGCGGCCGAATAGCTCTCGGCCGGGTCGAGAATATCGATCAGACGATGTGGATATTGCGCCAGCAGCTCTTTGGAAGGCTTGGCGGTGCCGATGTCCATGCCACGGTAGACCAGCGCCGAATCGACGCTGATCAACTCGCAAGGCAGGACCTTGGTGAGTTCGATGGCCAGGTCGGTCTTGCCGGCGGCGGTCGGGCCCATCAGGAAAATCGCAGGTGGGAACTGGCTCATCAACGACCGCGCAAGAACAGTTTGTCCAGATCGTCCAGGCCCAGCTGGGTCCAGGTCGGTCGGCCATGGTTGCATTGACCGCTGCGCTCGGTGTTTTCCATGTCACGCAGCAGAGCGTTCATTTCCGGCAAGGCCAAACGCCGATTCGCGCGAACCGCACCGTGACAGGCCATGGTCCCGAGCAATTCGTTCAAGTGCGCCTGAATGCGGTCGCTGGTGCCGAACTCCATCAGATCAGCCAGGACGTCGGCGACCAGCCGGTTGGCTTCGGCCTGCTTGAGCAGTGCCGGGATCTGCCGGATCGCCAGGGTTTCCGGGCCCAGGCGCTGCAATTCAAAGCCCAGGCGCTGGAACCAGGCGACATGTTCCTCGGCGCAATCGGCTTCACGCTGACTGACGGCCAGGGACTCCGGCACCAGCAACGGCTGGCCGCTCAGGCCTTCGCTGGCCATTGCGACCTTGAGGCGTTCGTACATGATCCGCTCGTGGGCGGCGTGCATGTCCACCAGCACCAGGCCCTGGGCGTTTTCCGAAAGAATGTAGATGCCCTTGAGTTGTGCCAGCGCATAACCGAGTGGCGGGATGTCATCCTGCCCGGCCGGCAGCGCGACGGCATTGGCCTCGGGCAACGGCGCAAAAAACTCGCGATAGGCGGCCTGCGCTTCGGCGACAGGCACACCGGACTGCGGACGCGGCGTGTATTGATACTGATAACCCGCGCCAGCCCCCGAACCCGCCGGCGTATTGAACAACGGCTCAGCCTGGGGTTGCTCCAGCAGTGCATTGGCGGCCAGGCGCATTTCGCCCTGGGGCCCGAACTCACCGGCTTCAAGGCCGGTAGGCCGGACGATGGCCGTCGCAACCGGCGCCGCCAGTTGATCGTCGGGGCGCACATCGCCCAAGGCGCGGTGCAAGGTGCCGTAGAGGAAATCGTGAACCATGCGCCCTTCACGGAAGCGCACTTCGTGCTTGGTCGGGTGCACGTTGACGTCCACACCGGTCGGATCGACTTCGAAAAACAGCACGAAGGTCGGGTGCCGACCGTTGAACAACACGTCGCGATAGGCCTGGCGCACCGCGTGGGCCACCAGTTTGTCGCGCACGGCACGACCATTGACGAAGAAATACTGCAAATCGGCCTGGCTGCGGTTAAAGGTCGGCAGGCCGACCCAGCCCCACAGGTGCAGGCCATTGCGCTCGATTTCGATCGGCAGTGCCTGCTCCAGGAAACCCGGACCGCAGATCGCCGCCACGCGTCGGGCACGGGCCGCATCATCATGGGCCTCGTGCAGGCTGAGGATGGTCTTGCCGTTGTGGCGCAGGTGGAACGCCACATCGAAGCGCGCCAGGGCCAGGCGCCTGATCACTTCTTGCAGGTGATCGAATTCGGTTTTTTCGGTCTTGAGAAACTTGCGTCGCGCCGGCGTATTGAAGAACAGGTCGCGCACTTCAACCGAAGTGCCCACCGGGTGGGCCGCAGGCTGCACGCGGGGCGCCATGTCACGGCCCTCGGTCTCGACCTGCCAGGCCTGATCGGCGTCGCGGGTGCGTGAGGTCAGGGTCAGGCGCGCGACGGAGCTGATCGATGCCAGGGCCTCGCCGCGAAACCCCAGGCTCATGACTTGTTCAAGATCTTCCAGATTACGGATCTTGCTGGTGGCGTGACGGGCCAGGGCCAGCGGCAGGTCATCGGCGGAAATGCCGCTGCCATCGTCGCGCACCCGCAGCAGCTTGACGCCGCCCTGCTCCACATCGACGTCGATGCGTTTGGCGCCGGAGTCGAGGCTGTTTTCCAGCAGTTCCTTGATCACCGAAGCCGGGCGCTCGACCACCTCACCCGCGGCAATCTGGTTCGCCAGTCGCGGGCTGAGCAGCTCGATTCGCGCGCCGTTGTTCACGACCTGATTCATTCTTTGGCCGCCAGTTCAGTGCTCGGAATAGTCAGGTGCTGACCGATCTTGAGCTCATCGCTCGACAGGCTGTTGGCGCTGCGCAGGGTCGCGGGCGACACCTGATAGCGCACGGCAATCATCGCCAGGGTCTCGCCCGGGTTGACGCGGTGGTCACGTGGCCCCTGCACAATCTTGCCGGAGTCGCGCAGCCAGGCAATGTAAGTGCCCGGTGGCGGGTTCTGCTGGAAGAACTGACGCACGCCGCTACTGATCGAACGCGCCAGCGCCTGCTGGTGGTTTGATGCGGCAAGCTTCGAGGCTTCGTTGGCGTTGGAGATGAACCCGGTTTCCACCAGGATCGATGGAATATCCGGCGATTTCAGCACCATGAACCCGGCCTGTTCAACCCGTTGCTTGTGCAGCGGTGTCACCCGGCCGATGTTGCTCAGCACCTTCTGGCCAACGTTCAGGCTGGAGGTCAGGGATGCCGTCATCGACAGGTCAAGCAACACGCCGGCGAGCATACGGTCCTTGTCATCGAGGCTGACGTTGCCGGCGCCACCGATCAGGTCGGAACGGTTTTCGCTGTCGGCCAGCCAGCGGGCGGTCTCGGAAGTCGCGCCACGATCGGACAGGGCAAATACCGAGGCACCGAAAGCGGCGGCAGACGGCGCGGCGTCGGCGTGGATCGAGACGAACAGGTCGGCGCCTTTTTTGCGGGCGATTTCGGTACGGCCGCGCAACGGAATGAAGTAGTCGCCGGTACGGGTCAGTTCCGCGCGGAAACCCTTCATGCCGTTGACCTGGCGTTGGGTTTCGCGGGCAATCTGCAATACCACGTCCTTTTCGCGCTGACCGCGAGAGCCGGAAGCACCCGGGTCTTCACCGCCGTGACCGGCATCGATTACCACAACGATATCGCGCTTGCCTGCCGGCGCAGGTGGCAACTTGATTGCAGGTTCCGTCGGCGTGACCGGCACGGCGGGCACCGTGGCGACCGACGGTGTCGGCGCTGGTGGAGGCGCGGCGTCTGCGGCGTTATCGAACAGATCGACCACCAACCGGTTGCCGTACTGGGCGTTCGGCGCCAGGGAGAAGCTTTTCGGCGTCACGGCCTTTTTCAGGTCGATGACCACCCGCAGGTCGGTCGGCGTGCGTTGAGCCGAGCGCATGGCGGTTATCGGCGTATTCGAGGTGTTGACGTTGAGCGGCGCACCGAGGGTTGCGCCATTGATGTCGATGACCAGGCGATCCGGGGCCGTCAAGGTAAAGACGCTGTGTTGCACCGGGCCGGTCAGGTCAAACACCAGTCGTGTGTTGTCCGGTGCCCGCCACAGACGAACACTGTTGACCTTCGAATCGGCCACGGCGTCGACGGTCACCGCCAAAAACAACACCCCTACGGCAGCCACCAACGCGCGAAAGCGCATACCTAACCCCATCATCTATTTGGATTCCAATGCCAAAGCGGCACACCAGGCCTCGCCACGCGAGCCCTGGGATAAAATTTTCAGCGAACGCCCGCTGTCTTGCGGGCTAATGGTAATGGTCAGGTCAGGCTTTGGCAAAAAGCCTGCACCTTTATCGGGCCATTCGATCAGACACAGGGCATCGTCTTCGAAATAGTCACGGATACCGAGGAACTCTAGCTCTTCCGGATCGACCAGACGGTACAAATCGAAATGAAAGGCGCGAATGTCACCGATCTCATAAGGCTCGACCAGGGTGAAGGTCGGGCTTTTGACTGCCCCGACATGTCCCAGGCCGCGGATGATGCCTCGGGACAACGTGGTTTTGCCCATCCCCAGGTTACCCTCGAGGAAGATCAGGCCATGGCCTCGGGTGATTCGGGCAATGCGTGCGCCAAAGTCGCTCATGGCCTGCTCATCGGCCAGGTACAGGGTTACTTCAGACACGGTGCTTGCTCCTCCAACAACTGACGAATGGCTGGGATCAGATCACTGGCCGCCAGCCCACGGCCCGATTTTCCTTGTTGCTCGCCGGCATTGGCGTGCAGCCAGACCGCCAGGCAGGCCGCGTCGAATGGCTCCATGCCCTGGGCCAGCAATGCGCCGAGCAAACCGGCCAGCACGTCGCCCAGACCGGCAGTGGCCATGGCCGGGTGCCCCTGATGACATAGCGCCAGACGCCCGTCGGGATGGGCGATCAGGCTGCCGGCACCCTTGAGGACGACGACCGCTGTATATTTTTTGCTCAAGGCATGGGCTGCGGCGGGACGGTCAGACTGAACATCGGCAGTGCTCACCCCAAGCAAACGTGCCGCCTCCCCCGGATGCGGGGTGATCACGCAATCGCGGGGCAGATCGACGTGCCCGCCAGCCAGTAGATTCAGGGCATCGGCATCCCATACTTGCGGCAAATGCGCATTGGCCGCAGCCGACAGCAGGCTGCGCCCCCACCCTGCCTGGCCCAGACCCGGCCCGACCACCAACACCGATACCTTCTCAAGCATCCCCATCAGTTGATTGGCCGACGACGTGCCCAGCACCATGGCTTCCGGAATTCGAGAAAGCGCTGGCGAAACATGTTCCGGACGGGTGGACAGCGAAACCATACCCGCACCGCTACGCAGAGCACTTTGTGCACTCAGCAAGATTGCCCCACCGTAACCGCGATCACCGCCAATGAGCAGCACATGGCCGAACTTGCCTTTATGGGATGCCGGTGCCCGGGACGCCAGACGCGGCAGGTTACCGATATTCAATCGCCGAGCCGTGAACGCAGTGCCGTCCAGCAACTGCGGATCAGCCTGCAGATCGTTGAACACCAGCTCACCCGTCACATTCGCGGCATCACCGGTGAACAGCCCTACCTTCAAGCCAATGAACGTGACCGTCAGGTCGGCATGCACGGCATGACCAAGGATGCGGCCCGTATCCGCGCACAACCCTGACGGAATATCCACCGCCGCAACCGGCAGCCCGCTGGCATTGATCGCGGCGATGGCGCTGGCATAGGGCTCACGCACATCACCGCTCAGGCCGGTGCCAAGCAAAGCATCCAGCACAATGCCGCGCAATCCGGATTGTGCCGTCCAGGGCTCGATGAGCACGTTTTCGGACACTGCCTCGGCATGGGCCAAGGCCGCATCACCCTGCAACCGTTGCGGATCCCCCACCGCCAGCACCCGCACCGACCAACCGGCACGCCGGGCCAACACGGCCACCAGATACCCGTCGCCTGCGTTGTTGCCATGTCCGGCCAACACGCTCAGTTTGTTCGCTGTCGGCCACTGCCGCACCAGCGCCCGCCACGTCGCCCGCGCCGCGCGCTGCATCAATTCGAAGCCCGCCGTACCGGCGGCGATCAGGCTCGCGTCGAGTGCTCGCACCTGGGCGGCGCTATACAGCGCGTCGGGTAATTCATCTTTAGTGTGCGGCATGCGTCTTCGGGCTCCGATGTCTGGCAGAATTATACGCACCTCAGCTCCGGTTTCTCTCGTCTCATGCCCGCTATTACCACAGACCTGCCCGCCCTCGCCCAATCCATCAAGGACTGGGGCCGAGAGCTGGGCTTCCAGCAAGTCGGCATCAGCGGCCTCGACCTGGCTGAGCATGAGCAGCATCTGGAACGCTGGCTCGAAGCCGGCTACCACGGCGAAATGGACTACATGGGCGCCCACGGCAGCAAACGCTCGCACCCGCAAGAGCTGGTGCCGGGCACTTTGCGCGTGGTTTCGCTGCGCATGGACTACCTGGCCGGCGACACCCAAATGGCGAAAGTGTTGGCCCAATCGGAAAAAGCCTACGTCTCCCGTTATGCCTTGGGCCGTGACTACCACAAGCTGATTCGCAAACGCGTGCAACAACTGGCGGAAAAAATTCAGGCCGAGATCGGACCGTTCGGCTTCCGCGCTTTTGTCGACAGTGCCCCGGTGCTGGAAAAAGCCATCGCCGAACAGGCGGGGCTTGGATGGATCGGCAAAAACACCCTGGTCTTGAATCGCAAGGCCGGCAGTTACTTTTTTCTCGCCGAACTGTTCGTCGACCTGCCGCTACCGGTCGACCCGCCCCACGCCACCGAACATTGCGGCCGTTGCAGTGCCTGCCTCGACATCTGCCCGACCAACGCCTTCGTCGGCCCCTATGTGCTGGACGCCAGACGCTGCATTTCCTACCTGACCATCGAACTCAAAGGCGCGATCCCTGAAGACCTGCGGCCACTGATCGGCAACCGGGTGTTCGGCTGTGATGACTGCCAGATCGTCTGCCCGTGGAACCGCTTCGCCCGGCCGTCCGGTGAAGGCGACTTCAAGCCGCGGCACAATCTGGACAATGCCGGGCTGGCGGAACTGTTCATGTGGGATGAAGAGAAGTTTCTCAGCAACACCGAAGGCTCGCCGCTGCGCCGGACCGGTTACGAAAACTGGTTGCGCAACCTGGCGGTGGGGTTGGGGAATGCGCCTTCAACGATTCCGGTGCTGGAGGCGCTGAAGGCGCGACGGGAGTATCCGTCGGAGCTGGTCAGGGAGCATGTGGAGTGGGCGCTACAGCAGCATGCTCTACGTGCCGTTTAGGCCTATCAACATGAACCCCATGACCAGACTGTTACCATTGAGGATCGTGTGATCCGATCTGCTTGATGACCACCCTCATTTCCGTTCGATACTCCAGGAAAAAAACCCGGTCGAATCCGCCGAGACGCGCATGGATATGGTGTGGTTCGGAGATCAACGCCGGGACCTGCCTGGATCTCCCGCCTGCATTCGCCGCCGCCTGATTGCTCGCCCGGACTTCACTGACAACTCTCGTATAACCGCTGTAACCGGGGTACGGATCATAACTGTTGCCCAGATGGGCTCTTGCGGACTCGTGAGGGCTCAAGCCCTCCTCTACCCCCCTTTTGAAGTCGGCATATTTGCTGCGTGCAACATTGCCGGGTCTTCCGTTCGGGGTGAAATCGTTCCTGCCAACATCATCCACTAACGTCCATCTTTCCGGTCCTGGCGCTTTCGCGGCAGCTTGCGGCGTTCTGCTACCCCCTCGCGCCCCTTTGGCCACCCCCCTTCCTCCACCTGCCAACACCCCCGGCCGATAACCGAATGCCGAGACGTTGGTAGGCGGTGTGGTCAGCAATTTGCTGCCCCACTGGGTGTATGCCTTGGTGGCGGCAAGGCCACCCCCGACGAATGCCCCAAGACCTGTCGCCACACTGATCCAACCCAACACCTCACCTGCCGCCGAGGACGGCATCAGTTCTGTGGCAACCACACCAGCGATGCCGGTCAGGCCGGAAATCGTCCCCAGTCCAAGCGCAAGAATGGCCAATGGCGTTGCAGCGCCAAAAGAGGCAAAACTGGCGACGATTCCCACCACCGCCAGCGCAATGCCCAGAATACTTTGCCAGGAGAAATTCCCTGTGGGATCGACCCGATTGATGGGGTCGCCCAGGCAGTAGGCATACGGATTCAACCCGCCCGCACCGAAAGGACTCAGGCTGTCTGGACCGAGAAAACGCATCAAGGCCGGACTGTAGGCGCGATGTCCATTGCCCAGTAGATACAGCCCTGTCACCGGATCAAGCTGCTCGCCATTGAATCCAGCCAGGCTGAACAACCCGCCTTCCGCCAGACGATGCCCATAGGGGCTGTAAACGATTTCGCTCTGTTCGCTTGCCGTGATTTCGCTCAGAACAGACTGCTGCCGATCGGTACCGGCCAACCTGAACTCCGGGTTTGTCCCCGTTTGATGCCGTCCCAACAGAAGGCCGTCCTGACGCAGACAGGTGATCGCCTCGTTGTCGCACACCTCATTGATGACCCGCCCGTCGCGATAGTAGCGCTGAGTGGATAACTTATCCGCCGATGACAACTGAACAAGTTTGTCCAGGGCGTCATAACCATAACCACGCAAGACAGCGCCTTGCGCACTGGCCACTTGCGTCAGTCGCCCAAAAGCATCGTAGGTCAACCTGCGCGCCTGCTCATCCCGAACCAGTTGGCCATTTGCGTCGTACTCAAGGGTCACCGGCGCCGGGTAGTCCCCATGGCTATGCTTGATGCCGACCAGCCTAGTCGGATCGACCTCGCTGTATGCGCAGGTTGTCAGGTTGCTGCCACCGGGAAATTCGGTTTTCAGCGTCAGGATGTTATCCAGTGCATCGAAAACATAGGTTTGCCGAATGATCTCCTTACCCTGGAAGTCGCGCGGCCGCAGCGATCCTTCGCACTGGTAATCCGTGAGTCGTCCACGTACGTCGTAGGTAAACAACTCGTCGCGAACAACCAGGTCGCCATTTTTCAGGGTTTTTTGGGCCAGCTTGTTGCTCAAGGTGTATCGCGACGCCAGGGTTTGCGTGACGTTCCTGCTGGAGTCAAAACTGCGCAAGACTTCTCGCCCCAAGTCGTCGTAGACCAAACGGGTTATCAGTGAACTGCCGCTATCAGGATCCTGGGCATGGATGCTGACTAACTGCCCCAAGGCGTTGTAGGAAAAATCTGCCTTTACCTCATCTTGCACATGGGTTTCGGGGCGCCCGAAGACGTCGTAGGTCGTCTTGTGTTGTTTACCCAGCACATCGGTATAGGCCAGCAACCGTCCGGCCAGTGAGTAGCTGTATTCGGCCGTGGCCTTTTTCTGGCCTGTCCCGGTTGATGTCTCACGCCGCAACTTGCCGGAGCGACTGTATTCGAAGGTCGATGTCCGGCCCTGCTCACTACAACCGATCAACGCCCCCTGCCTGGCTTCATAGGTGTAATCGGCCTCGAGTGCCGGGCCGGGGAGCGGAGCATTCTCGCCCCCCAAGGCCTCGCGCCGAACCACTTTGCCACCCAGGTCACGCTCATAGGTGTACTTGATACGCTCACCGTTGTGCCTGATTTCGACCACAGGGTGCTTCGAGCCATCGTCATATCGCAAGCCGGTTTCCCGGCCACCCACTTCACTCCGGGTAAGCCTGGCGAGACCATCGAATGTCTGCTTGCCAATGCTTTGCGTCCCCACTTTGATTTCAACGGGTAATGACAGGTGACTGTGGCTGGCGTACCTGGTCTCCACGGTTGTGCCATCGGGCAACACACTGCACAGCAACCGGCCAAAAACATCGTACGTGTATGTCGTGGTGTTTCCCTCGGGATCCGTCTGGCTGACAGCGCGGCCAAGCCCGTCATAGACATGCATCGTCTTGCCCAGGCTTTGCCCCGTGCGGTCGAACACTTCGACACTGACTGGCTTTTCGAAATCATTGAACTGCGTAACCGTTTTGCCAGCGCCTTCGGTCCAGCGCGATAGTTGTCGGGTCACTGGATCATGGTTGTCGTGGTGCTTGAGGCCGTCCTGGGAAAGAGTGGTCTGGATCTGCCCCCAATCATCGAAGACAAAGCTTTGCTTGAGGGGCAGCGCGACACCAGCGAGCCAATCGGTGCGCACTTCTGCGACAAGCTCACCGATCCCGTCGTACTGCGCCGTAAAAACCACTCGCAAAGGTCCATCTGCCGAGGAATCACTGTCCTGCTCCTCGATTGTCACAACGCGCCCGACACCGTCGTAAGTTACCCGCTGCTGCACGCCGCTGGCGTCGGTGTTAAGCAATGATGCGGGTGAGGACTTGGTCGCAGCTGTGCGCAGCGAATGGCGCCGCGCCTGGTATTTTGTCCCTTCGGCAACGGTTTCAGCCAGGGGGCGACCCATGGTGTCATAGACGAAGTCTGTGGCGAGCCCCTCCTGGTTTTTCCCGGACACCAATACCCCACTCAATGCCGAGTAGGTCCTGGAATCTGTCGTTTTTGTTCCATCGAAGCCGGTCAGTACCGTCTGCACGAGCAGATTCGCGGCCTGCACGGTGTAGGAAAACTCGCAATGGGTCGCATGCCCCTGCTGCGTGCGGGTCTGTTTTTTCAGCAGGCCCCGCCGATGAGGTTCATCCGACAGAGCGAAATAAGCCAGATCCGTTTGCAAGTGCAGCGTTTCAACATCCGCTGTCTGCTCACAGAACGCCTCCGCGACAGGCACGACATGTTGCGTCGAGCTTCCAGCCGGCCCCTTCAGCAACTGATAGCGATAGCGAGTGATGGTCACAGGAGCTGGCGCCAGCCCTTTGGGGCTCTCGGCAGGATGGACCGTACGCTGCTTCTCGAAACGGACAAAACCCAAGGGATCGGCGGGGCAACCCTCAGCGCCGGATGCCGCGTAAAACTCGCTGACTGTGGTAACGCCGGAAGGATCGACCTGCTTCAACAAATTACCGAACCTGTCGAACTCCGTTCGCGTCACCTCTTCGCGCTGCTTGCCCGTACCTTCATTCCTGTACAGATCGGTGCGACTCAACGGCAGGCGAAATTGCGCGGGTTGCTCCGTAATACTTTTGCCCGGGAGGAGGTGATACTGCGTCGTTGATGACGTCGTAGCCTGCCCGCGCCGAGTCACCTGCGAGAGCAGCAGATGATATTTGTTGTAAGTCCTTACCGTCGTGGAGCGGAGGGTTGTGCCTTGCATCCGCCGCTCTGTCGAGGTGTAGCAATAGTCCTCCGCTGCCGCACTCAGGCTGTCCTGCTCCTGCGACCAGACAAGCCCATCATCGAACCCGAGAAAGTTATGCGTGGAGAATTCGTACTCCGTCACGATGGCGGGTTGTTTGACCTTCGGGAACACGGTGTGCGAAATCACGTACGGCAACGTCTCGACAGGCGCCCCGGGTGGGAAGGCGTGACCGTCTTCAGCATAACCAATCAACTCACGTGCGCCCAACGCCGAGTTCACCTCAGTCAGGCAAAGAAACCCCTGCTTTTGTTCATAGGCAAATGACCATCGTTCTGCGGTCGGCAGTCTGATCTCGGAAACCTCGCCGTTACTCAGTATCAACGTAAACTGTGCTTCACATTCCGTACCGGGATAGCGAGTGAGGACGACTTTCGCGTCGCTGTAGGTAAGGCTCAGTAAAGCTTGTTCGTTACTTCTGAGCGCAACCAGTACCGGCCGACCCTGGTGCGCGGCGTAGTCCAGATAGATTTCGCCGCCATTGGCTGCGACGATCCGCTTCGGCACTGCGAAGCCAGTCTGATCGAAGTCTTCGAGTTCTTCCCGCAGACCGCTTTTATGCCGCAGTGAATACTGACCTGCGACGGAGCGGGTGACGTTGAAATCCTCCACATGGGGTTCGGTAAATTTGAGCCCATCAACAACCGGCACCGTTTTGTAACTGTCGCCACTGGATAACGACAGCGTATTGTTCACCCGATCATAGTACGACAACGGCAACGACCATCCGGCCCCCAATCCGCTATCAATGGTATTGAGCGGGCTGAACTGAAGCCTGATCTCCGGCGACGGCCCATTCAACGCCAATGAATTGATATTACCCAGCGATAAATTGAACGTGTACAGGCCGGTTCGGGGGTCAACCCCGCCACTCAAAAACTCGGAAAAGTTAAAGGCATTGGAAAAAATAGGCGTATTTGTTTTTTCAGACATACCATCATCCTGATTGATGTGCATCAATGCTCGTTGAATACAAACATTTTTAACTCAACGAGAACAGCTAACCCCTCTCGAGAACAAAATAGTTTGGAAAAACAGAGTTATCAAAACGCAAGCACAAATCATGTCCCGTACCAAAAACATCGTATACGGTAAAATAAAATAAACCTTTTTTACCTACATACTCATCAGCAGTAAAATCCAGAGTCACCCCCTGAACAATGGACAACATGCCTTTTCTATCATTAATTGGAACACGGTATATCTGAGGCCTATTCGATTCACGCCCCGAAGGAAGAACCACGAACAACTCTGCCTCATCAACCCCTCCAACATGGCAGACCGACCTCCACCAGTAAGCATTATCCGAATGATACCCACGACACTCGAACGCCAAATGATTTCTGGAAAACACATTAATGCTCGCATCAATCCGACTTGACCACCCAACCAGCTTTATCTGTTTCCCTTCGACATTCAATCCCAAGTAAAAATGGGTAATCGTCGTCGCAGAAACAGGACTGCTTGCAACTGCACTCAAGTTAAACTTCGCGAAATCATAAACAACCGGAGGTTGTGCCTCGATTGTTACGCTACTGGTTGCGCTGAATCCGGCTGTTGTACCATTGGTACGAATCACTACATCATTCAAGATGACCACGGCACCAATCTGCATATCCAGGGCGACCGAACTGGAAACCCAATAGGTAATCACCCGGGTGTAGGGATCCACGGGTGGTGGTTCGTCCTTCCAGTCCAATGGAATGTTATATAACTCTCGCGAGAAACGGTTGGGAGCGCTGGCCTCCCAGCCATCCCCCAACAACTCTCCGGTCTTGTAGTTGATTAACCTCACCGTCAGATAAACCGACGGCGGCAACATAACCTTCTTGCCGCTCCCATCAACGGCAGCAAGTAACACTTGAACCCGGACCTGCATCCTGCCATTGGCATAAATCGTTTTTGACCGCGCGCCCGTTCCACCGTCAAGTTGTACTTTGAACGTAGTTATCCGTGCCGGCCTGGAATTTTCATCCACCATAAATCGACTCCCTCTTGCGTGATCAAATAATAGCTTGAAGTTATATGAAGGGCCGAACCGAGCGACTTAGACCAGCCCCACACAGATAAAACTACATCAATGATTCACGAGACAGCACACAGAAAAGAGTCAAACCATGTAAACAGCATCCACATCAAAACTCAACCTTGGCCTCCATCGCTCTCCTCACCACTACTGATAGCACTGTCTGCGGAGCCATCTTCAAAGTCACTTGAAAAACTATCTTCCTCGGATGGCAACTCATCAAATCGAATCAAGATCTTTCTATCCAGGCTCGCACGATCAAGATACTCATTAATTCCTGCAATAGTTTCCAACCCCAAGGGATTATCACTGAGATCCACATCAATGGTACGAGTATCCGGAATATCAAAAAATTCGTCCGGCACTTCGATGATGTCATTGGACGTCAAATCAACTCTCGATAAATATTCAAGACCAGACAGACCAGATGGCACTTCAGATAACCCGGCATCATGCAGATAAACGTCACGCAGCCCCTTCATGAATCCCAGATGCGGACTGATCCCCAATGGATTGTCATTGAGACTCAGCAACTTCAGGCTTTCAATGCGTGACAGCCCTTCTGCTGCAGGCTCGGAAAGACGCAAGGCGCAACGGTTAAGCGTCAATGACTCCAGGCGGCGCATCTGAAAAATTTCCATGGGGAAAGTCTCCAGGTTGATCCCCTCCAGTGTAAGAAACTGCAGCCCGGTAAACCCCTTTAGAAAACCATGCCCTTGCAAGGGCTGATGATGGCTTCCCAAGACCAACTCGGTCACATGGCTAAAATCGGCGGACAGTTCCGGCAACTCGCCGATGATGTCGAGGTACAGATAAAAGTGGTAAGGCTCATACGGGCTTGCGGAGGTCTGCTTGCGCGACCAACTGGCTTTGAGTTCTTCCATGAAGGCCTGTCTTTTGCGGACTTGATCCTCGACAGTACCGGCATCCAGTGGCAAACCGGTGAGCGGATGACGCTCGGGGACTGCCTTGACCCAGATCTCCAGCTCATTGACCAGCGTGAGGTACTCGTTTTCCAGGCGGGTGACGGCCTGCAATGGATCCCCGGTCATGCGCTCGCTACGCAAGTCCGCCAGATCCTCTTCAGACAGCGTTGGATAAAGCGCACGCAAGCGTTGCTCGATGGGTCGCGACTCGACCGATTTGAAATCCCCACCGCCCAACAGATAACCGGACCGTCCTACCGCAAGCCCCATGGGCGAACGGGCGTCCGGGCCCACTGGCGGCTGGGCAAACAGTTTTCGCAGCGTAGCGCGCGAGGGTAACGGTTGTTGCTGGATCAATTGTTTCAACTCACTGCCCCGGCTCGAGTAGGACAGCCCCAACGCCGAGCGTTGCCCGTCGGGAAGCGCATGCATCACCGCGCCATAGAGGGTGTCGAATCCATGCAGTTGCACGCCAAAGGCATCATGGGCCTGATACTTGCCGTTCTGTCTGACCAGCACTCCAAGGACAGGCGCCTCGGGACTGCCAACGCTGTCCAGCAATGTGCCGGTGAACTGTTCGCCGCGCACCTCAAGGCGAACATGGGGTGACCAGCCGCTGATTTTTTCGAACATATGCAGTGCGATCCTGTCACTGTCCGGATGACTGACGGCTTCCAGATAGAGGCCCTCACACGCGCGGCTGAGGCGCAGCTCTCGCAAATAAGACAGTGCTTCGTACGCCATTGGTCGGCTTATTCCAAGCCGGTTGTGAATTCGCAAATGCTCGGAAGCGCCGGCATTGCGCCATAGCTCCTTGCAAATGGTTTTGGGCAGCTCGGGAAAAACCCGCCGTAATTGTCGGATTTCCTCTTCGGTGCTGTGTTCGAACGCAAGTTCCCTGGCATTGAACAACTCGGAACGATGCACCTTGGCCCAGTCAGCCATGCGCGCACGCAGTAGCGCGCAGCGAACTTCAATCGCCGGCAGAGAATCGCCAGACGTCGGGTTCACACCCAGCAGCTTTTTCAACGTTGCATCGTCCAATGACTCAACGATGGCTTGCAGGCCCTTGCCATTGCGCAATTGACTTTCAAATATGCGGACCCCATGCATCTGTAGCAATTGAGCCTGCATCTGCGGTTCGACACGCGCATACACCGCAGGATCGGCACTCAACAGTTGGGCACGCAATGTACTGATTCGGTCATCGAGCCTGAACCGCCGAATGCTGTCCTCAAGCAACGCAGGCGGGCGCCGAGAGTGAACATGCAAGTCCCGCAGCACCGCCTCATCGATGCCACTCACTGCAAGAATGCGCCTTGCCGTGATATCGGAAAACTCCGCAACCGAGTGTCCAAGACGCCGGAACAGTTGCGCACCTTGCCACTCCATCGGACGCTCGACTTCATGGGCCCAGGCGCCTTCGCCGTTGTGGGTCAGGCGCGGTCGATAGGCGGTCGGCCGCTCCGGGTGGCGCACGTGGTAGGCGCCGCTGTCAGGGTCGGCAGCCACTTCATAAGTGCGACTTTCAAGCGTGAGGAAAGTCTTGCCAGCGTGATGCTCAAGACCCAGTTCGTCCGTAGCACCTCCCATCGGTAGCGAGACCGATTGCTCGTAAGGCGCAAGGTCAGGATTCCACAAGCGTGTGCGTCCGTCGTGCAGCGTCACCGGCTTGAGCCCCTCGACAAATGCCGAAGGCTTGATCGCCAGCACTCTGCCAACCACAGTCGCCGCCGTTCCGAAAGCCGCCAGTTGCGCCAGGTTTTCGGCGATGCCCAGCAAATGGTCGGCCGCCTCGGCGACCTGCCCCTCGGCCCAATCGAGAATGCCGGTAAAGGTATCGTCCAGCAATTGATAGGCGGTGTAGGCCAGCATCAACTCGCCCGCGAAAGGCACGAACGGCACGGCCACCAAGGTGGCGACCTGAAGAATGATGGACGCCACGTTCTGCAGACTGTCCCAAAACTCCCAGCGAGACTGACGGTCTTCGTCCGCTGTGGGCACAGCGATATTGCGTGCGTCATTGAGGATTTTGTTGAGCGCGCCCTGATACAACCATTGCCACGGATCACTCTGAACCTTATGCATGTGAAATCGCAGTACGGGTTTATCAATTGGCGTATTGCGCCAGGCGGGTCGTGGATCTGCTGGTTGCGGGGGATGCCACTTCACAACGTTCAATTGCTGGTCGAGCGCGGCAAAAAACGCCCCGCGCTGCGCATGATCAATAAACCGTGCAAAAAACCTTTGGTAGACCGGAGAGCGCAGTTGCTCAATCAATGTCGCCCTGAACGCCAGCGTCGACGGATATTCCTTGATCGGGTGCAGTGGATCATCGGGGATGTAAACCAAAAGCGGCTCAACCCAGGCAGAACGCTCCAGATCACCGGCCAGCAGCATGATCCCGGTCAGCCGGGCCGTCATGATCTGCAATTGATAACAATGCATGCCCGGGCTGCGCACCCCATCAAGCAGGCGCAACAGCAAGACCTGTGAATCCGCGCAAATATCCCCTTTCATCCGCGCCAACAACACCGCCGCTCTGAACGCGTCCTTTTGACTGGTTTTTACTCTGTATTCCAGGACGGCCTTGGCTACCGCATCCGTCGGTAACAACATGGCTTCCAATTGCTGTGAGTACTGACCACCGATATCCAGATCGCGGCAAGCCAAAATAAACGCATCAATACCTATCCGCTTATTAAGCGACAGAATACTGAAGTGACCACGAGCATCGGGCTCACTGATAAAACAGGACGCACTGTCAAAATAATTCGCAGCCGACTCCTTCACTTCGAAGTTATGCAACGCTGCATCAAGCAGAGAAAGGGTTTTAACTTTATATCCATTCAAAATTCCCGTTGGCAGGTAGAGCCGCAGAAACGTTCGGGAGACATCCAGTTCAACTCCAAAACGATCTTTCAACGCCTTCTGGAGCAAAGGCTCGGCAAACCGACGGGCATCGGCAAGCGGCTCGAACACTTTATCCAGCCTGGACTGCGACAACCAGGCAGTCTTGACAGCTTGGGCCAGGGCAGCGTGAGAGGCCTTTGAGGCGGTTCTGTACCAATCAGCAACGGCCACAGGCGCTTGTCGCAGCGCCAAGCGTCTGTGAGGTAACGCCTGGATCAGCCAGTTCGGGATTTTTTCTTCGATGAATTGATTACGACTATTACCCGTGCAAGTCTCTGAACATGCGTCAACCATTACTTGTCGCCTATAAACTGAAATGAAAATTCAGCTTATAAAAAGCAACAGTTCATAAAGTGCTAAATAATTACCGCACATTCTCTTGCAGCAACAAGAGCTATAACACTCAATGCTCGTCGTTATAAACAAACTTGGGCATTTCCCAGTGGAAACGGATCGCCAGCAAGCGCAGCAAAAACCCACCGAACAGGGTGATCAGAATCGATTGTTCACCGGGTAATTGCAGGTAGATACACAGCATGTAACACCATGCCGCCGCAAACGAAACACTGGCATAAAGTTCACGCCGGAAAATCAGCGGAATATCGTTGCAGAAAATATCCCGCAGGATGCCGCCGAATACGCCGGTGATCACACCGCTGACCGATGCCACCAACATGCCATGGCCCATTTCCAGGGCGGTGATGCAGCCAATCAGGGTGAACGCCACCAGGCCCATGGCGTCGAGTACCAGGAACAGTGAACGCAGATGCCGCATCCAGCGCGCCGTGAACACCGTGATCATGGCGGCAGCCGTGGTCAGCACCAGGTATTCCGGGTGTTTGACCCAGGTCAGCGGGTAGTGCCCGAGCAGCACATCTCGCACCGAACCGCCGCCCAGCGCCGTGACGCAAGCGATCAGCACTACACCGAACCAGTCCATGCCGCGCCGGCCGGCAGAGAGGGCGCCAGTCATGGCTTCGGTGGTGATGGCGATCAGGTAGAGCATCAGCAGCATAGTGGCGGTCCTTGCAGAAAGGCGCGCAGTCTACTCAGTTCATCCAGGCACCAAAAGAGGGCGCCCGAGATTCGCCTCAGCCATCCAAGGTGACTGAACTGACGTCATCGCGAGCAGGCCCGCTCCCATAGGGGCGGCGCTGTACCTGTGGGAGCGAGCTTGCTCGCGATGGGTCCGGTACGGACGGCCGTGATTCAGAACTTGATGAAATGCTTGCGGTAGTGCTGCAACTCGGCGATCGATTCGCGGATGTCGTCCAGGGCCAGGTGAGTGCTGCCCTTCTTGAAGCTGTCACGCACGTCCGGTGCCCAGCGCGCAGCCAGCTCTTTGAGCGTGGACACGTCGAGGTTGCGGTAGTGGAAATAGCTTTCCAGGGATTTCATGTGGGTATAAAGGAAGCGACGGTCCTGGCAGATGCTGTTGCCGCAGATCGGCGACTTGCCCTTCGGCACCCACTTTTCCAGGAAGGCGATGGTTTCGGCTTCGGCTTCGGCCATGCTGATGCGGCTGTCGCGAACACGCTGGGTCAGCCCGGAACCACCGTGCTGACGGGTGTTCCACTCGTCCATGCCAGCGAGGATTTCGTCGCTGTGGTGAATGGCGATCACCGGGCCTTCGGCCAGGGTGTTCAGGTCACTGTCGGTGACGATGGTGGCCATTTCGATGATGACGTCGGTGTCCGGGTTCAGACCGGTCATTTCCAGGTCGATCCAGATCAGGTTCTGTGGGTTTTGCATGTTTGGCTCCTAGGCAATGCTGCGCAGTTTAGCCTAGGCCGGTAGCCGGGCGTGCTAAACTCGCGGCCGTTTTACCTAATCGCTGCATTCTTTATACGGAACACCCATGGCCAAACGCCAACTCAATCGTCGTCAAAACTGGCGCATCGAAAAGATTCAGGGCGAACGCGCTGCCCGCGCCGCCAAACGCGAGTCCTCGGCTGTCGAGGCGCTTGAGGGCGGCGATCTGGGCCCGGAACAGCATGGCCTGGTGATCGCGCACTTCGGTGTGCAGGTCGAAGTCGAGGCCCGCGACGGCGAACTGGCCGGCCAGGTATTCCGTTGCCACCTGCGCGCCAACCTGCCGGCGCTGGTGACCGGCGATCAGGTGGTCTGGCGCGCCGGCAACCAGGGTATCGGCGTGATCGTGGCGCAACTGCCGCGCAACACCGAGTTGTGTCGTCCGGACAGCCGTGGTCAGCTCAAGCCGGTGGCGGCCAACGTCGACATGATCGTCATCGTGTTTGCACCGCTGCCCGAGCCCCACGCCAACCTGATCGACCGCTATCTGGTCGCAGCCGAGCATGCGGGTATCAAGCCGCTGTTGCTGCTGAACAAATTCGACCTGATCGACGAAAACAACGCCCCGGCACTGAATGCCTTGCTCGCCGTATACCGCACCCTCGGCTATCCGGTGCTGGAAGTGTCGGCGCACCACGGCAACGGCATGGAGCAACTGCAAAAGCAGCTCGACGGACGCATCAGCGTGTTTGTCGGCCAGTCCGGTGTCGGCAAGTCTTCGCTGGTCAACAGCCTGCTGCCAGATGTCGAAACCCGCGTCGGTCCGTTGTCCGAACTGTCCGGCCAGGGCACCCACACCACCACCACCGCGCGGTTGTTCCACTTCCCCGGCGGCGGCGAGTTGATCGACTCCCCGGGTATCCGCGAATTCGGCCTGGGCCACGTCAGCCGCGCCGACGTCGAAGCCGGCTTCATCGAGTTCAACGATCTGCTCGGCACCTGCCGCTTCCGTGACTGCAAGCACGACCGCGAACCCGGTTGCGCCCTGCTCAAGGCCCTTGAAGACGGCCGCGTGCAGCAGCAACGGATGAACAGCTACCGCTCGATCATCGCCAGCCTGCCGGAAAACGGCTACTAAACAGACGTGCCGACCGCCCTGCCTTCAGCGGGGCGGCCGGCGGCTGGATCTTCCCCCCCGCTTAAACATCAGACCTTTCTGTAAGGCATGCGTAAGCCCGCTTGTAGGGCATTTCTCTTTCTGCGCCGCCCCCTTGTGGCCGCCCTGCAATCACCTAAGTTCAAACCCTCTTCGCACTCCTGCGACACCGAGGGACACCCATGCAAACCTACCATCTGTTCATCAGCCACTCGTGGAATTACTCCGACGCCCACGACAATCTCGTGCGCCTGCTCAACGCCAAGCCGGGTTTCGCGTACAAGAACTTTTCGGTACCACCGGACAACCCGATTGTCGGCGCGAAAACCGACAAACAACTTGAGGAGGCCATCGAAAACAAGATCCGCCCGTGTTCGGCGGTATTGATCATGGCCGGGATGTACTCCACCTACAGCAAGTGGATCAACAAGGAAATCGAGATCGCCAAGCGCATGGGCAAGGTGATCATTGCGATCAAGCCGTTCGGCGCCGAACGCATTTCCACGGTGGTACGTGACGCGGCACATGCCGAATGTGCGTGGAACACCAACAGCATCATCGATGCGATTCGCAAGCATACGGCGGTGTAACCATGCGCAAGGGACTGTTTATCGGCATCAACGACTACACCCATGTGTCGCGCCTGAGCGGTTGCAGCAATGACGCCATGGCCATGGCCTCGGTACTGAAGACCGACGCCAATGGCGATCCGAACTTCAAGAACATCGTGCTGACCTCCGCCGAGGACTACCTGAGCCGGGAAAAACTCGAAGACCAGATCCGCGAGCTGTTTGCCGGGGACTGCAATGTCGCGATGCTGTATTTCGCCGGCCACGGCAGCTTCGACACCGACACCGACGAAGGCATGTTGATCCCGCAGGACTACAAGAGCGCCAAGGACGGAATTCGTCTCAGCGACATTCTCAACTGGGCGAGCAAGGCCACGAAGATCAAGAACAAAGTGATCATTCTCGATTGTTGCCAGAGCGGCTCGGCCGGCGAACTGCGCGCCTTGCGAAGTGAAGGCAGCGTGATCGGCGAAGGCATGACCATCCTGACCGCCTGTAAAAAGGAAGAGCCGGCGATGGAGGGCGTGCAGCACGGCGTGTTCACCGGATTGCTGCTCCAGGCTCTGCACGGCGGAGCCGCGAACATCCTGGGCAAGATCACTCCCGGCAGCCTCTACTCGTTTGTCGACAACGCCCTCGATGCCTGGGAACAGCGTCCGGTGTTCAAGACCAACGTTTCGCAATTCATTTCCCTGCGCGAAGTGTCGCCGCTGATCCCCAAGGAAATCCTGCGCAAACTCCCCGAATGGTTTGCCGAAGCGGAGTCGGTGTACCCCCTCTCCCCCAGCTTCGAGCCCACCGAACCCGAGTTCAACCCGGAACAGGGCGAGGTCTTCGCCCAACTGCAAAAGTGCAACCGCCACAGCCTGGTCGAACCGGTGGACGCCGAACACATGTACTACGCCGCCATCCACTCCACCGGCTGCTGCCTCACCGCCCTCGGCGCCTATTACCGCGAACTCGCGATCAAGGGACATTTCTAATGCCAGTGTTTATCAGCTACCGCCACATGGATCGCGCCCACGCGGTCAAAATCAACGCGCGCCTGATCCAGGCCAACATCAAGACCTACCTCGACGTACTGGATGCCGAATCCCAGACCACCGATGACATCACCGGAGTGATCACCCGCAACATCAGCGAATGCACGCACCTGTTGGCGGTGGTGTCGGAGAAAACCGCACTGTCCTGGTGGGTGCCGTTCGAAATCGGCGAGGCGACCATCACCAACCGACGCATCTGCTCGTTCAAGACCGGCCCGACCGAGCTGCCACTGTACCTCGATAAATGGCCCAAGCTGACCAGCGACCGGGACATCGAGTTCTTTATTGATGCCTATCGCAACGAATCGACACTCAAGCGCTCGATGTCACTGGATTCGGTGAACGGTAGCGAGTCGGTGCGTAGCGTTAACAAATCCAATGCGGATCGCTTTCACACCGATCTCAAGGCCCGAGTCATCCGCGGCTTTTAACGTAGAAAACGCCCACAAAAAAGCCGACAGTAATGTCGGCTTTTTTACAACAAACTGAAACCACCAGCCGTCCCGCAACAAAGAGATAACCCGGTGTTTCAGCCTAGACCACCTGCACATTCTGAGCCGTGCCCGCCACAGCATGACAACCGCAGGCCAGGAGATGGCCCTGCAATACGACGGGAATGCCGTTCATTCGCCGGCGCGGATGGCCTTCGACGAAGGCAAACTCGCCCAGATGCAATGGGCAGGTAGCCTTGTCGCCCAACACTGCGGGTGTTTTTCCATTGAGGATGTGTGTGCCTTCGAGCTGGCAGGAGACGACGGTGCCGCCACTGCTGGTGGCATCGCCCAGGCAAATGGGATTGGTCATGGTTTGTCTCCCGGCATACGAAACCTGAACGGGTCGGTGCCGTGGGTTTGCTGGTTCTTCGTTTTACGGGCTTCGTCAGGCGGGCGGACCATTTGCACGGTGACGCTGCCGTCCTCGCCGGTGTACACCACCGCGCTGACACCACCCTCCTGATAGCTGGCAATCGTGGCGAGGTTGATTTCGACCAACGCGCTGCTGACACCGGTATTGCCCAGGCGCCGACCGATGTCGTAGCCCTCGTCGACATTGCCCAACGCCAAGCCGGTTCCATCGCTGTTCAGGCTGTGCAGCGCGAGGGTCAGGGCGACTTCGCCAGCAGTGTTGTCGGTGCTGTCGTAAAATACCCGTGCCGGTTTTTCACCCTCAGGCAGGGTTTCCAGCGCCTGTAGCCAGCCTGCTTGCAGGGCCTTGGCCTGTAACGCGGGCTTGAGCAGTTTGCCGTTATCGTCATGCATCGAGACTTTGATCGGGCGGTGCAGGTAGCCCAGGACCGGGGCTTTATCGAACTCTTTGACTTGATGCTCGGCCCAGCGCACCGGTAGCCATGCAGAGGGTTCGAAATGGCCGGGGCCTCGGTTGCTCAGGGTTTGCCAGAGGGTGGGGAGTTGGGATTGCCAGTAGGTGGAGGACATGGTGGTGATAGGACGAATATGACCTGTCCTGCCTTTGGCACGCTCACTTTCTTTATACCAATCCAGAAATGCATCATCGCGACTCCAGTAGAACGCCCACAACTTGCCCATGTCGGTGTTTGTGTTCTGGTTGTCCTCCGAATCCTGTGTGGCAAAGGGGCGGATGTAACGGTCTACCCGATCCGAACGGGTGAGCAGCAGACCTGTCGTGCTTCCGAAAATAGTCGGAACGGCCTGGACGCTTTGCAAGCCGGGTGTACCATGCTTTCGGTACAAGTTTCGGGACACATCGCCATCTTTGCTAACGATCAGTGCCTGGGGCACCTGTGGATTGTCGTCAAAAAACTCGAACAAGCGCTCGATCATGCTCTGGGCATGGGTGGTATTGTCCGCGTCCTGCCAGAGGAACAGCGTGACACCCAAGGTAGCGGCATTGCGTCCACTAAGAATAGTGTTTGGGGCTCCGGCGTCCTCAGGCTGTTTGGGTGGTGCTATCGCAAACACCGGAATTGGCCAGTAGGCCACGGAGTCACTGGCTGAATACTGAAAAGCAGCCCGTGTACTGAGACGACTGGAATTTTCTCGGGATGTTAATGAGGCTTTGTAATCCTTAACGTCCTTCGAAAAAATCGAAGCAAAGTTGTCTGCCTTTTTCTCGACTTGTTGCCACACCGATGATTGATACCAGCCTTGCACCGCGAGCCCCAGCCCCCGTATTTCCAACGCATAGGTGCGCTCTTGGATAGCGACTTGCTCGGCTCTTTCGGCCATGATTTTTGTTTTGTAGGCCTCAAGCTCTGCGTCTTGGTAGGCCTCGGCCTTGCCGAGCCAGTGGCAGCTGTAAATCAATGCCAGCGTGCCAAAAATACTCGCGACTCCCCAACGCATAACGGCTCCCATGTCCCTGAGCTCCCTGTTTTCAGCCTGTGCTGTGTAGATGATGAACAGTAAAAAACCGAGCCAAGTGGCTATCATTATCCCGGCCGCCCAGAGATAACCCTTCAGGCGCGGTCGCTGTGATTTGTCGTGTCGGCGATCCCTCAAGGTGTTACTCCTTTTCCCAATGAGGCGACCACCAGTTGCGGCGGAGTCAGCGAGACCAGTTCGGTTGCAGGAAATTTTCCCTGGTCGTAATACAGATAGCTGGCCTCGACCAGCGCTTTAGTCCCTGCACTAAGCCGTGACCAACCTTCCATTTTCATGACTTTATCGAATCGCTCGTCATCCATCTTCCAATCCGCAACCGCCACCAACACCTCCCGCATAACCGGGTCATCCAGACACCTGGCTTGCCCAATCGCAATATCCATCGCCGTCACCCAGCGATGGTTCTCCGGGCTACGCAATACGGCCGAGTGATAGCTGTTGTCAGTCCATTCCTTCTGATCAACCTGCATGCGCGCACGGATTTCGTTAGGGGTTTCCTCGCGGTAGAC
>NZ_CATKQD010000016.1:0-50391 GCF_949768175.1 Pseudomonas sp. IT-P74
CTCTCTAGCATGGTCTTTAGGTCAATATCGTCTTTTCTTGGTGCTTTCAGGATCCAAGGCTCTCTTCGCTTACCAGCCGCCGATAACTTGCCTATCAATTTATATTCATCAGGCCGACGAAGGCTTACCGCCTTCCGGTAGTTCTACCTGGCGATACCGGGTTCAAATAGCTATTGGGAGCCGCGCAGGCCGCAGAATGCCTCTGCTTTCTTAGGAGTGCACGTATAGGAGTCAAAGCTATCCACAAAAGACGTGGGTATATCTGTGGATAATGAGCCAGGCCCTGCGGAATACAGGGCCTGCAATCTGCTGGTCGTTAATTGAGCAGGTTTGTGATCCGGTGAAGTTGGCGAGCAGGTCCAGGGAAGCATAGCTCGGCTTGGATCTGTAGTTATGTCGCGTCTGCACTGATCAGCCAACCACACCTCAATGCCTGATGCCATAAAGGGATCAAGACGTAGATCCCACCCGGCTCTTCCATACTCGCCTTGTACCACCCACTGCACACCGCCAAGGCATGGACCTCACTGCATGTCTGTCCGGTGGCCAGCGAGTTTTGGTCGTGGCCTTTGGCTTCCCATCGTTTGGGCAGCTTCGACTCAAACTGGTGGCTCGTAGAATCCAGATTTAATATGAAAAAATCAGTCTTGGAGGGTGTCTATTCACTGCCAGTGATCGCGGCATCGTCTGGAAATTCGACAGGAATTAAACAGGCAGCAAAGTTCATCCAGTTTCTTGTGGGTCTTAAAATTTCAAGCCTGGCCACAGTAAATTACTCACGCCCGGAGAAATCGGGATCGCGCTTTTCAAAGAACGCCCTGACACCTTCCTCCAACGCCGGATGGTCGAACAGTTCTTGCTGACGATTCGCCTCGTATTCCAGTTGAGTGCGTAGATCATTGCGGCTGGCTGCTTCACATATTTGACGTGCCTCTATGACGCCATGAGCAGGCAAACGAGCCAGTTGCCGGGCCATTTCCATCGCAGTCGGCAGTAGGGCTTCGTCGTCGATACAAGCGTGGATCAGTCCCCACTGCTCGGCTTTCTTGGCTGATAAGCGTTCGCCGGTAAGACATATCGCCAAGGTGCGGGCGCTGCCCAGGCGACGCTGGAGGAACCAGGACGCACCAGCATCCGGTACCAAGGCCAGTTTTTTTACGAACGGTAGATAGAAATAGGCCGAGTGCGCTGCAAGAGTGATGTCTCCCGCCAGTGCCAATCCCACACCGCCGCCTGCGGCCCCACCGTTAACAGCGACTATTACGGGCACCGGGAGTTCGTGAAACTCGGCGATCATGGGGTTTATTCCATTGCGCATGGTTTTTCCTGCCCGCGTGCCTCGCGATTCACTCTGCGCATTGAACGCTCCGCTCCCTAGATCGGCACCGCAACTGAACAGCTTGCCATTAGCCTTGAACAGCAAAGCTCGCACCGTTTTGTCGGCGCGGACCATGGCGAGCGCATCGCGAATCTCGTCGACCATAGTGGCGCTGAGCGGATTGAATCGCTCCGGCTGATTCAGTGTGATGACTGCAACGGCCTGCTCCCGGGTGTAGATAATTGTCTGGTAACTCATGAAGTTTTACTCCTGGCTGTGGTTGAAAGTTCCTGTAGGACGCTCTTTTCCTGGGTTCATCCGTACATACTGGCCATCACGCCGCCTTACGAGTAACCACCATCCACGGCCTGTCGAAGCGCAGCGTCGAGCGCTCCGGGGGGGGGGGCACATCGGCGGCCAGTCCCAAGGCTCGCGGGCCCAATTCGGTGGCGGCTGTCGCGGCCTTTTTCCCCATCGCGCCCCAGCACGGAAACATTGGCACCGTTCTGAGCAAAAGCTTTGGCGATACCCCGGTTGGGGCAACAAACGGGCAGGCTGAATCCGCTCTGCTCACACCGAAGCAGAGCGCTGTGCGGGCAACCGCACGGCGTGATACTCGTTCTCGAAACGCGCAATCAACTGTTCCACGCCGGGAATATCATCGATGTTCCCCACACCCTGGCCCGCAGCCCAGATGTCCTTCCACAACTTGGCCCCGTTATGCCCGCCGGTACCACCCTGTGCCGGTGGTGGCGGCAGGTTGTCCGGGTCCAGGCCGGCGCGGGCGATGCTCTGTTTGAGGTAGTTGGCGCGCAGGCCACTGAACAGTGCCGTGTTGACGATCTGATCGGCGTTGGACGCGAGCAGCATTTGTTTGTAGGCCTCATCGATTTCGCATTCCCGGGTGGCGAGAAACCGCGTGCCGATGTAACCCAGGTCAGCGCCCATGATCTGCGCGGCCACCAGATCCTTGCCAGTGGTCAAGCCGCCGGAGAGCAACACGGTCCCGGTGTAGAAACGACGGATCTCGTTGACGAAAGCCAGTGGATTCAACGTGCCGCCATGCCCGCCGGCACCCGCGCACACGGCGACAATGCCATCGACACCGGCTTCAACGGCTTTTTCGGCGTGCCGTACGCTGATCACGTCGTGAAAGACAATGCCGCCGTAGCTGTGAACGGCGTCGACCACTTCACCCGGCGCTCCGACGCTGGTAATCACCACTGGCACCCTGTGCTTGACCAGCAGTGCCAGATCCTGCTCCTGCCGTTGGTTCGACCGGCTGACAATCTGATTGATCGCAAACGGCGCCGGCAACGGCTGGTGGGGCGCAAGAGGGTGGCGTAGCTCTTCGCTCAACTGCGCCAGCCAGTCGTCGAGCATCTCGGCGCTGCGCGCATTGAGCGCCGGCATCGAGCCGACGATACCGGCGCGGCATTGAGCCTCGACCAGCCTTGGGGTGGACGCCAGAAACAACGGCGCGGCAACCAGCGGCAGCCGCAGACGGTCGGATAACACAGCGGGTAACGACATCGAGAAGCCCTTAGGGTGGGAGGCATGGCCCGTTAACGGACTCATGCCCATGGTGTCAGAGTTGGCGCTGTGTCAGTCCCGCCCAGAAGCCTTTGCCACCGGCAGCAATCGCCGCCAGGCCAAGAACTTCGGCCCATTGTGAATCGCTGCCGAACTCGTCGCGCCACGACCACAAGCGGCGGGTGGTGAAATGCAGGGTGTGTTCGTGGGTGAAACCGATCGCCCCGTGAACCTGATGCGCAATTGATGTGGCAAGCGTGGCCGCCTCGCCGGCACAGACTTTGGCCACGGCTACATCGAACGCCAGGCTGCTGTGACTGCCTGCTTCGGCTTGCAGGACATCGCAGGCGCTGCGCAGCGCGACTTGTGTCGCCATACGCGCGGCACCGATGGCGCCGGCCATCTGTGCCAGTTGCTGCTGGATCGCCTGGAACTTGCCGATGGCCTTGCCGAACTGGGAACGTTCATTGGCGTAGCTGACGGCCTTGTCCAGACTCGACTCCAGTGCGCCGACCAGCGTGCAGGCACGGATCAACGCCCCGAACAGCCAGACAGGCTCTTGCACATCGGCCAACTGCAGGTGGCCAATGGAGTGAGTGCGAGCGTTGGCGAAGTGCAGGGTATCGCGCTCCTCGCCAGCAAAGTTACTGCCGGCCTCCAGGCTGACGGTAGTCTGCCGCAGGTCCACCAGCGCCAATTGTCCTGTGCCGTCGGATACCGCCGCCCAGCGACTGCTGCGGGCCCACGGCACGTTGTAAGCGCGACCCTTGAGATGGCCATCCCCGGTCAAAACCAGGTCACCGAGGCGGCCGATCTGAATCAGCGTCATCGGCTCTTCGGGCGCCTCCAGGCCGGCGCGGGCCAACAGCAGCGAGGCGAGCATGGTTTCGCCCAGGGGCAGTGGCGCGCTCCAGTAACCAATGGCGCGTAATACCGGGCTGACTTCCAGCCAACTTGCAGCGCTGCCGCCTGCTTCTTCGGCCATCAGGGCGCCGGGCAGACCTTGCTCGACCACCTGTTGCCACAACCCTGTCGCGGCGTGACCGGCATCGAAACTGGCCAGCACCTGAGGGGTGATCTGTTCGGCGAACAGGCGCTCGACGCTGTCGGCGATGATCGATTGCAACTGTGATGGTGCGCTGTCGTCCATCGCTTGATAGTGGGTGGCCTGGTTCATCGCAGTCCTAATCCTCTGGCAATGATGCCGCGAAGAATTTCGCGGGTGCCGCCACGCAGGGAAAACGACGGGGCAGTCTGGGTCAGGTAACGCATTACCTGGTCGAGTCGGGAACCGGGTTGGCGGGTACCGCCAAACAGGTCATGGGCAAGGTCGGGTAGGGATTGTTCGAGCAGGGCGCCCTGATCCTTGACCAGCGCTGCCGGTGTCGCCGGGTTGTCGCCACGCGCGAGCATGCCGGCGACGCCCAGGGACATCTGCCGCAGCACCGCGTAGCGCGCGGCGACGCGGCCCAGGCTGACACGGTGGCGCGAATCCTGTGGGTCGGCGGCGTCGAGCATTTCCAGGTACAGCTGAGTGCTGCTCAGGTAGCGTTCCGGGCCGCTGCGTTCGAGTGCGAGTTCAGCCCCGACTTGCTTCCAGCCATCGCCTGGCTGACCAATGACGAACTCGTCGGGAACGAATACATCAGTGAGGAACACCTCATTGAAGTCGTGCTCACCGAGCATGTTGTAGATCGGACGCACCGTGACGCCGGTAGCGCTCATATCGATCAACAGTTGCGACAGGCCTGCGTGGCGGTTGCTCTCGTCCTTCGGCCCGGTGCGCAGCAGGGTGACCATGTAGTGGCAGCGGTGGGCGCCGGTGGTCCAGACCTTGCTGCCGTTGACGATCCAGCCGCCCTCGGTTTTTACCGCCCGGGTTTGCACCGACGCCAGGTCGGAGCCGACATTCGGCTCGCTCATGCCAATGCAGAACAGCAGCTCACCGCGTGCGATGGCAGGCATCAGTCGCGGAGCCAGCACGTCGGGGGAGAATTTCATCAGCAATGGGCCGGACTGTCGCTCGGCGATCCAGTGCGCGTTGACCGGCGCGCCGGAGGCCAGCAGTTCTTCGAGCACCACGTAGCGTTCCAGGGCGCTGCGTTCGTGCCCGCCGTAGCGCTTGGGCCAGGTCATGCCCAGCCAACCGCGCTCGCCCAGTTTGCGGCTGAATTCGGGATCGGCGCCGTTCCAGTTTTTCGCCCGTTCGTGGGCCGGGTAGTCCTTCAGTGTCTCGGCGACAAACTCGCGCACTTCAGCCCGTAAAACCTGGGTTCTGGCGTCCAATTGACAGGGACGGATATCGAGTGCCTGCATGGCTTTTTGCTCATGTGAAGAGTGGTGGTTGTCTTGTTTTTCTAACTTGCTGAACGCCCAACAAGTAAATAAGCTAACAGCAACCCTGGCAGCGAATCAAGCCGCTGCCACTCTTGAAAATCGCCAAAGACACGGAGCCTTCATGTCCATCCACACCTCTTTTACCCCCGGCCGCGGCCTTACGCTGGGCCTTGAAGGCCATGTCGCGACCTTGGGTTTCAATCGTCCGCCGCTGAATTTTTTCGATGCCGAACTGATCGATGACCTGGCCGACGCACTGCAATATCTCGATGAGTTGCCACAGTGCCGGGTGGTCATCCTGCAGGCTGAAGGCAAGGTGTTTTGTGCCGGTGCCGACTTTTCCGGAGACGATCAGCGCGACCCGCAATACCCGCGTCGTGTCTACAAGTCAGCCGTGCGTCTGTTTCGCAATCGCAAGCCGTTGATCTGTGTGGTCGAGGGTGCCGCAATCGGTGGCGGCCTGGGCCTGGCGCTGGTCGCGGACTTCCGAGTGACCAGTGAAAAAGCGCGGTTTTCGGCCAATTTCAACCGGCTGGGCATTCATCAGGGCTTCGGGATTTCGGTTACCATGCCGCGTCTGGTCGGCCCGCAAATGGCCTCGCTGCTCATCGCCACCGGGCGCCGCATCGATGGCCGCGAAGCCGTGCGCATCGGTTTGGCCGATGTCCTGGCCGGGCCCGGCCTGGAGCGGCAAAAAGCCCGCGAGCTGGCCGAAGAAATTGCCGCCTCGGCACCCGGCGCGGTCATGTCCAGTCGTGAAACCCTGCGCATGGGCCTGGCCGATGCGGTTGACCGGATCATTGATCGCGAGGCATCGGAGCAGGAGTGGCAGATTGTGAGCGCCGATTTTGCTGAGGGCACCCGCGCCATGGCCGAACGTCGCACGCCCATTTTTACAGGACAGTAAGGAATTACCCGATGGAACCCGTTGAGAAAACCACCCAGCCAACGTCACGGCGCACTCAGTTGGAGCGTCGCGCCGAGGCGGAACAACGCCTGTTGATCGCTGCCCGGCAGATCGTCGCGCGCAAGGGCTGGGTAGGCATGACGCTATCGGAGGTGGGCGAGGAGGCGGGTTACAGCCGTGGCCTTGCAACGCATCATTTCGGCAACAAGGCCGGTCTGCTGCGTGCCCTGGCGGGTTTCGTCAACGCGACGTTCATGGAACTGGTACAAGCCCGGTCGCCGCAGTGGCGGCCGGGAATGGATGCGCTCAAGGGATTTGTCAGTGTCTATCTGGCGCGCCCAAATGGCGACTGGGTCAATACCCGCGCGCTGCTGGCCCTGATGTCGGAAGCCGTGACCCAGGACTCGGAAACCGTGCAGGTCCTCGCCGAATACAACCTTTCGGTGCAAAAGCACCTGGCACGGTATATCCACGAAGGCATCGACAGCGGTGAGATCCGCGCGGACGTGGATCCCATGACGGGCGCCTTGCTGTTCCTGGGTACGTTGCGCGGGATGATGTTGCAGGTCCTGTTGAACCCTGCGGGCGTCGATCTGGAACTGGTGCACACGCAGATGCTGGCATTCATTGAAAACGCATTGGCATCCGTGCGGCCCTTGTAGGAGCGAGCCTGCTCGCGAAGACCTCAAGAGCAACGTGTTTACCAAGAAAGAACGAGTGATCGTTAACGTCCATCGCGAGCAAGCTCGCTCCTACAGGGGGTATACTTTCAGTCTAGCAACCCCTGGGCCCGTGCGATGGACACCGCCTCGGTGCGACCACCGGCTCCGAGTTTGGTGTTGATCTTGCGCAGGTGCGACTTCACGGTCAGCTCTGACAAGAACATTTTCTCGGCGATTTCGCGGTTGCGGTAACCCAGTGCCAGCAAGCGCACCACCTGGAGTTCACGGGTGGACAGGCTGGACTGCGCCTCGTCTTCGCGCTTGGGCTCGACTTTCTTGCTGCTGCTGTCGCCGCGCAACAACAGGCTGACGAAACCGGCGCGAATACCCAGCGTCTCTTCCTGGCCATGGAAGGTTACCGACCAGCGCTCCAACACGGCCGCCAGGGGCGCGCCTTCATCGAGAAAGGTGCGGACAAACCCGACGTGGCTGGCGAAGCGCAAGGCCACCGTCAATTGCTCCAAGGCTTCTTTGTGCAGTTTCACGCCATCGAGTGCCAGGATCAGCAACAGGCGCAATTTGAGTGCGCGGCGATGCTGGTGCCGCTGCAGGGCGAGCTCCATGGCCTGGCGCAGTGGTTCGACGCAACCGTCTTCACCTTGCGCGATACGCAGGCGCTGGCGAGCGATGAAAGGCGTGTCGACGTCGTTGGCACTCAACGTTACGCCCGGTTGCTCCCAGTCGCTCAGTTGCTCGGCGGCGCGCATGGCGTGATCGGCGGTATCCAGACGATTTTCCAGGGTGGCGATACGCGCCCGCTCCAGCCAGGCCGAACAGAGAATGCGCGTGGAACCGGCCACCTGGCCCAATTGGTCGAGATCGGCCAGGTAACGCATCCAGGCCGGACGGTCGCCGTGCAGGTAGGCGAGGCGGGCCAGTAACACATGGGTGCTGATCAACGAGTCCGGTGCGGCGTGCTCCTTGGCATAGGGCAGCAGTTCAGTGAGTCGTTGCCGCGCTTCGCTGACCGCGTCCGTTTCGTAGAGCACTACGCAATGGATGGTCTGCAGGACCGGGAAGCCCACGGGTGGTGTACCGGCCAACGTCTCGCGACTGCGGCGCATGGCAGCGTCCGCGCGGGTCAGGGCGCTGTCGAGTTGCCCTTGGGTCAGGTCGAGCATCGCTTCCAGCGCATCGGTGACGTCGCGCAGGTAGGTCGACTCTTTTTGCGCCTCGCGCATCCCGGCACTGCCCAGTTTTTTCCGTGCTTCGTCGAAGCGACCGGTGTAGAACAGCGAGCAGATTTCCACAAAAGCCGTGACCCGATACTGCAACTTGTCCTGGAGGCCGAGTTGCTCTAACAGCTCAGTGGCGGCGATCAATGCCTCGTCGACACGGTCGCCGATCAGCAGCAACAGCGGATAAACGTAGTGGTGCTCTTGCGCCAGCGCCGGGTTTTCCAGGACGTGCAATGCGTCCTTGTGGCGACGGGCATGTAGCAGGGCCCAAGCGTAGGCAATGCCTAGGCGCGGATGCAAATCACGTATCTCGACGGGTATGCGCGAGAGCCAGCGCATTAGCAGGCTCGCATGGCCGTTTTCCACCAGTTCGTCAATATGCAGCACCAGTTGCGAGGCCGCTTCGTCGACGGCGTGCGCGGTAAACAGGTGCTCGAGGGCCTCGACCGGCCGTGCATTGGCGAAATACCAGAGCGCCGCCTTTTGATGTTGCTGCTCGAACTTGTCCGGATGTTGCTTGAGGGTTTGCAGGAGGAAGTCGGCGAATAGCGGGTGATAGCGAAACCATTGGCGCTGGTCGTCGGTGGCAATCACGAACAGGTTGTCCCGTTCCAATGACTCGATCATCAACTTGCTGTCGCTGCGGCCCGTGACGGCATCGCACAAGGCCGGGCAGAACCGTGACAAAACGCTGGTCTGCAACAGGAACTGCTGGCATTGCCCGGTCTGGCGGGCCAACACATCTTCGGCGAGGTACTCCGCCAGCGCCGGGTTGGAACCGTTGAATGAGGCAATGAAGGCAGCCGGATCACTGTGTCGTTGCAGGGACAGGGTGGCCAGGTAAATCCCGGAGATCCAGCCTTCGGTGCGTTCATGCAGGCTGTCGATGTCGGCAGCGTCCAACGGCAGTTGGCGCTTTTGCAGGATGTAAGTGGCAGTCTCGTCGATGCTCAGGCGCAATGAATCGGTGGTCACCTCCAGCAGTTCACCACGTGCCCGTAACCGACCCAGGTTGATATCCGGTGTTGTGCGCGAAGCGATGGCCAACGTCGCATCGATGGGCAACGCCTTGAGCAGGCGCTGGATGAATTCGAGGGCCGGCGGCTGCTCGATGACTTCGAACTCGTCCATCAGCAGGGTGAACGCCCCGTTGCTCGCGCTGATGTGGTCGAGCAGCCAGTGCTCCCGTTGCACCGCGCTGCTGTCCGCCTGGGAACTGTCGCCGGCATCGATCAAACCGACGTCGCGCAGACCAGTGAGCAGTACCTGGCTCAAGCGCTGCGGATCGTTATCCAGGGCATCAAGGTTGCACCACAACACACGCCGGCCATCAGCCAGGCAACGTTCGCGGTACTGCTGCATCAGTGTGGTCTTGCCGTACCCGGCACAGGCACTGATCAGGATCAGGCGCACGCCTTCGTGCTGTTCGAGTTGTGCAAGCAAAGCCGAACGTTCCAATTGACCAGGCAGGCTGGCGGGCGCGAGGAATTTGCCTGCGCGAACGGGCGGTTTTGCTCCCTGTGCTGGTTCGTTGGAACTACGTTCAAAACCTTCCATGCATCCTACCTTTGGTCGTCGTCGCGCCGGTGCGGCCCTTTCTAGTATCGCCTGTCATGAGCGACACCCGATTCAGGGTTCGAGCCCGCCAGTGTAGCGGGCCGACACAGGATTGGCAGCTCCCGAACCGCCCACCCTTGCATGGAAGTCCGAACACCATGAGTGCCAACGAAAACCTGAATGCTGCCGATATTCGCGTGATCCTGGACAAGCAGCGTGCCGCTTGCCTGGCCAGTGCGCCGTGGACAGCCGAGCAGCGCTGCGAATTGATTGACCGGGCCATCGGTCTGCTGGTCGATTACCAGCACGATATCATCGAAGCCTTGTCGGCAGACTTCGGTCATCGCAGTCATGACTTCTCACGCATGCTGGACGTCCTGGGGCCGCTGGCATCCTTGAAGTATACCAAGGCCAAAATCGCCGAATGGATGCAACCGGACCAGAGGGCCACCGACCGCGGCGAGGCCTGGGTGCAGTATCAGCCGCTGGGCGTGGTGGGCATTCTCACCGCCTGGAACTTCCCGGGGAACATGGTCTTCAACGGTCTGGCAGGGGCCTTGGCCGCCGGCAACCGGGTGATGATCAAAGTCTCGGAATACAACCCGAAAACCTCCGCATTGCTGGCGCGGATCTTCCGCGAAGTGTATGCCGAGGACGAAGTCGCGATCATCACCGGCGGCCCTGACATCGGCCATGCGTTCAGCCAGCAGCCGTTCGACCACCTGCTGTTCACCGGCGCCAGCAGCATCGGCAAGCATGTTATGCGCGCTGCCGCCGAAAACCTGGTGCCGGTCACCCTGGAATTGGGCGGCAAGTCGCCGACCATCATTTCGCGCTCCGCCGACCTGAAGGTCGCGGTCACTAAAATCCTCACCGGCAAGCTGCACAACGCCGGGCAGATCTGCCTGGCGCCAGACTACGTATTCGTGCCCGAGGAACAACAGGAAGCGTTCGTCGCAACGGTCCGCGAAGTGGTTGCCACACTGTTCCCGACCTTGCTCGACAACCCTGACTACACCTCGGTGATCAATGCCCGTCACTTCGAGCGTCTGCGCGGTTACTTGAGTGAGGCGCGCGAAGCGGGCGTCGAGCTGATCGAACTGAACCCGGCCGGTGAGGACTTCAGCGACCAGCCGCACCACAAGTTGGTGCCGACCCTGTTGCGCAATCCCGGTGACGAACTGCAGGTCATGCAGGACGAAATCTTCGGCCCGCTGTTGCCGTTCAAAACCTACAAGTCCTTCGCCGAAGTGGTCAGCTATATCAACTCGCGCCCGCGTCCGCTGGGCCTGTACTACTTCGGCAACGATGTCGGCGAAGAGGCCTTCGTGCTCAATCGCACCACCTCAGGCGGCGTGACCCTCAACGACGTGCTGCGCCACGGCGGTGTCGAGACACTGCCATTCGGTGGCGTCGGCAACAGCGGCATGGGCTGCTACCACGGCATCGACGGTTTCCGCACCTTCAGCCACGGCAAATCGGTGCTGCGTGCAGCCGATGGGCCGGACGCGATGCGCCCTCCGTACAGCGAACAGGTACGCCAGTTCGTCGGTTCGATGATCAAGCGCTGAGACAACCATCGACATGGTGGGTGCGCTGACTGCGTTCGCCATGTCGCCCACTTCCTGCTTGAAGAAAGAGAATAAAAATATGAAAGCTGCCGTACTCCATGCTCCCGGTTCGCAACTGACCATCGAAGAAGTCGGCATCAGCAAACCCGGCCCTCGGGAAGTGCTGGTGCGCACCGTTGCGGTGGGCGTTTGCCACTCCGACTTGCATTTCGTCGACGGTGCCTATCCGTTTCCAATGCCGGTGGTCCTGGGTCACGAAGCGTCGGGCATCGTCGAGCAAGTGGGCTCCGAGGTGCGCACGGTCAAGCCGGGCGATCATGTGGTGACCTGCCTGTCGGCCTATTGCGGGCATTGCGAACACTGCGTCACCGGGCACCTGTCGTTGTGCGTGTCGCCGGACACCAAGCGAGGTGTCGATGAAGAATCTCGCCTGACCTACGTGCAGAAACCGATGACCCAGTTCATCAACCTGTCGGCCTACGCCGAGCAGATGCTGGTGCACGAAAACGCGCTGGTCGCCATTCGCCGCGACATGCCGCTCGACCGCGCGGCATTGCTCGGTTGCGCGGTCACCACCGGCACCGGCGCGGTGTTCAATACCGCCAAGGTGCGTCCGGGTGAAACCGTTGCGGTCATCGGTTGCGGCGGTATCGGCCTGGCCACCATCAACGGCGCGGCACTGGCCGGTGCCGGGCGGGTCATCGCCATCGACATGCTCGATTCCAAGCTGGAATTGGCCAGGCAGTTTGGCGCCACCGACGTGGTCAATGCCAAAGACGGCAGCGCCGTCGCACAGGTGCTGGAGTTGACCCGTGGCGGCGTGCATCACGCCTTCGAGTGCATCGGCCTCAAGCAAACCGCCGAACAGGCTTTCGGCATGCTGGCCCGCGGCGGCACCGCGACGATCATCGGCATGATCAAGCCCGGCGTGAAGCTGGAACTCGATCCACTGGCTTTGCTGCATGAGCGCCGTATCCAGGGCTCCTTCATGGGCTCCAACCGCTTCCCGGTGGACTTGCCGCGCCTGACCGACTTCTACATGCAAGGCCGGCTCAAGCTCGACGAAATGATCTCCCAGCGCATCAAACTGGAGCAGATCAACGAGGCCTTCGACGAACTGCGCCGGGGCGAGCTGGCACGCTCGGTGATCCTCTTCGACCAATGAGTGTGTCCTGCCGTCGCAGCGCCCAGGCCTGCGACGGCAGACAGCCCTATGCAGTCCGTCCCCAAACAAGACCGGCCACAGGCTGGCGACTCACCGTTGAGGTAGCAGATGGATATTCATTTCAGTCCCGAGGAAGTGGCATTCCGTGAGGAAGTCCGGGCGTTTCTCAAGGCGCACCTGCCAGAAGACATCGCGGCCAGGATCAACCAGGGCAAGTCGGTATGCAAGGCCGACCAGGTGCTGTGGATGCGCACCCTGAACGACAAAGGCTGGCTGGCGGCGAGCTGGCCGGTGGAACATGGCGGCACTGGCTGGAGCGCGGTACAGAAGCACATTTTCGACGAAGAATGTTCGGTCGCCGGTGCCCCTCGGATCGTGCCGTTCGGCGTCAACATGGTTGGACCGGTGATCATCAAGTTCGGCACGCCCGAGCAGAAGGCGCATTACCTGCCGCGCATTCTCGATTGCGAAGACTGGTGGTGCCAGGGCTATTCCGAACCGGGCGCGGGCTCCGACCTGGCCAGCCTGCGCACCCGCGCGGTGCGTGACGGCGACGAGTACGTGGTCAGTGGCCAGAAGACCTGGACCTCCACCGGCCATATGGCCGACTGGATGTTCTGTCTGGTACGCACCGATGCCGAAGCACAACAGCAGCGTGGCATCTCTTTCCTGCTGATCGATATGAAGACGCCCGGCATTACCGTGCGCCCGATCATCACCCTCGACGGCGGTCACTACGTCAACGAAGTGTTCCTCGACAATGTACGCGTGCCGGTACACAACCTCGTCGGCCGCGAAAACGAGGGCTGGACCTGCGCCAAGTACCTGTTGACCCACGAGCGCACGACAATCGCCGGAATCGGCATTGCCAAAGCCATGCTCTCGCGCCTCAAGCAGGTCGCCCGTGTTGAACAGCGCAACGGCAAGCCGCTGATTGAAGATCCGCAGTTCCGCGCGCAGATCGCCGACGTGGAAATCCAGTTGATGGCCATCGGCATGAGCAACCTGCGCATCCTCGCTTCGGCCAGCGACGGGGGAGTGCCGGGATCGGAAAGCTCGATCCTGAAAATCAAGGGCACCGAGATCCGTCAGGCGATTACCTATTTGCTGAGCAAAGCGGTCGGGGTCTATGCCAATCCTTTTCTAAAGGAGGAGTTGGGCTATGACCATGACGGCGAGTTGCTGCACAGCGAGTTCAGCAACTCGTCGACCTGCCAGTACCTGGATATGCGTAAAGCCTCGGTTTACGGCGGTTCCACCGAAATCCAGAAGAACATCATCGCCAAGATGATTCTCGAACTCTAAGGGGCAGACCATGGACTTCAAACTTTCAGAAGAGCAGCAAATGCTGCAAGACACCGCTGCCCGACTGGTGCGTGATGCCTATGGCTTCGAGCAGCGTGAGCAGTTTCGTGACAGCGCCAAAGGTTTCAGCGGCGAGTTCTGGCAACAGCTCGGAGACCTGGGCTTGACCTCGGTGCCGTTTGCCGAAGATTTTGGCGGGTTCGGCGGCAGCGGCGTGGATGTAATGCTGGTGGCCCAGGAATTCGGCCGTGGCCTGTGCCTGGAACCTTGGCTGCAATCGGTGATCTTTGCCGGTGGCTTGATCGACCAGCTCGGCAGCGCGGCGCAAAAGAGCGAATTGCTACCACAGGTGGCCAGTGCCGACCTGCAACTGGCTGTGGCCGTCGAAGAACCGCAGAGCCATTACCAGTTGCACGATGTGCAGACTCGTGCTGATGCGGTCAACGGTGGCTGGTCGCTCAGCGGGCGCAAGTCGATGGTGGTGGGCGGACAGAGCGCCGGCTTGCTGCTGGTCTCGGCGCGGGAATCCGGCAGTGTGCGTGACGAGGCTGGCATCAGCCTGTTCCTGGTCGACCCGGCAACGACGGGGGTGAGCGTGCGCGAATACCCGACCATGGACGGCCGCCGGGCCTGCGATCTGTTCCTGGACAATGTGTTCGTCAGCAGCGCCGCGGTATTGGGTGAACACGGCAAGGCACTCGATGCATTGCGCTATCAACAGGGCCGCGCCATTGCCGCACAGTGCGCGGAAGCCGTTGGCAGCCTGGAGGCGACCTGCGCACTGACCCTGGACTACCTCAAGACCCGCAAACAGTTCGGGCAGGTCATCGGCAAGTTTCAGGCCCTGCAGCATCGCATGGTCGACATGCACATCGAGCTGGATCAGGCGACCTCGATGACCCTGCTCGCGGCGTGCGTGGCGGACGAACCGGATAGCCTGGAGCGTAGCCGCACACTGGCCGCCGCCAAGTATGTCGTCTGCCGTGCCGCGCGCTTTGTCGCCGACCAGGGCATCCAGCTGCATGGCGGGATCGGGCTGACATGGGAATACGTGCTGTCGCATCACGCCAAACACCTGCTGATGATCGCCCGTCAGTTTGGCGACGATGACCATCATTTGCAGGCCTACAGCCAGACCATGCAGGACGCCTAGGTCCGTCGATCCTCATCACATAACAATAAGGGAGACAACATCATGACCAGGTCATGGGGTTTGCCATGCAAGCGGCTGCGCGACATTACCGTCGCGAGCGTTCTGCTGGCCGTATCACTGTGCAGTTCTGCCGCCGACAAACCGAACGTGCTGGTCATCTTTGGCGATGACATCGGCATCTTCAATATCAGTGCCTACAACCAGGGCATGATGGGCTATGAAACGCCGAGCATCGACCGCATCGCCAAGGAGGGCGTGCTGTTTACTCATGCCTACGGCGAACAGTCCTGCACAGCTGGCCGTGCCGCTTTTGCTCTGGGCGAACACCCGTTCCGTACGGGGCTGCTGACTGTCGGCATGCCCGGCTCGGAACACGGTATCCCGGATTGGGCACCGACCATCGGCGACGTGATGAAACAACAGGGCTACACCACTGGCCAGTTCGGCAAGAACCACCTGGGTGATCGTGACAAGCATTTGCCGACCAACCATGGTTTCGACGAATTCTTTGGCAACCTGTACCACATGAACGCCGAGGAAGAACCGGAAACCTACTACTACCCCAAGGACCCGGAGTTTCGTAAACAGTACGGCCCGCGCGGTGTGATCCATTCCTACGCAGACGGCAAGATCGAGGACACAGGTCCCCTGACGCGCAAGCGCATGGAAACCATTGATGACGAACTGGTGCAGGCCACCGGCAACTTCATCGACAAGGCGCACAAGGCCGACAAGCCGTTCTTTGTCTGGTTCAACGCCACCCGGATGCACATCTGGACCCACCTGAAGAAAGAGTCCGAAGGCAAGACCGGCGTCGGTCTGTATCCGGATGGCATGGTCGAGCATGACGGGCAGGTCGGTCAGTTGCTCAAGAAACTGGATGACCTGGGCATCGCCGACAACACCATCGTGATCTACACCACCGACAACGGCGCGGAGAAGTTCTCCTGGCCTGATGGCGGCACGTCACCGTTCGCCGGCGAGAAGGGCACTTCCAATGAAGGCGGGCATCGCGTTCCGTTGCTGGTGAAATGGCCGAAGGTGCTCAAACCCGGTACTCACGCCAACAACCTGATCGCCCACAACGACTGGATGCCGACGTTGGCCGCGGCTGCCGGCGCACCGAATCTGGTGGCGGACCTGGCCAAAGGCACACAGCTCAACGGCAAGCAGTTCCGCGTGCATCTGGACGGCTACAACTTCCTGCCGTTCTTCAAGGGTGAGGTCAAGGACAGTCCACGCGAGGAGTATTTCTACTTCAGCATGGGGGGCGATCTGGATGCGATCCGCTGGCGGGAATGGCGGCTGGCGTTCGCGCAAATGACCGGGGATTTCGCCAGCGCTTCGCGCAAGGTCACCAATGTACCGGTGTTGACCAACCTGCTGGCCGACCCGTTCCAGACCGCGCGCAAGGAATCGCCTATGGCCAAGCGCTGGGCTGCCGACCAGGCGTGGCTGCTGGTGCCGATCCAGGCCAAGGTCAAGGCCTTTATGGCAACGCTGAGCCAGTACCCGTTCCAGGAAGGCGTCAGCCTCAACCCCGGCAACATCAACTACCAAAGCCTGGCAGTGAAGAAAGCACTGATGGGCTTGCAGAAGACTGCACCTGCGAATTGATCGCCGCCGCTCACTATGGCAAGCCCGCTCCCACAGAATAAGTGTCGTCCAGGAGCACGACAGTCGACGCATAAACCTGTGGAAGCGAGCCTGCTCGCGATGGACGTTAACGCGTGTTTTCTGGGTAACCGCGTTGCTCTTGAGTGCTTCGCGAGCAGGCTCGCTCCTACAGAAAGCAGTCTTTTTTGTTCAATGTTTTTTTTGGAGTGTTCTGATGAAAGTCCTCGTAGCCGTAAAGCGCGTGGTCGATTTCAATGTCAAGGTTCGCGTCAAGGCGGACCAGTCCGGCATCGACCTGGCCAACGTAAAAATGGCCCTCAATCCCTTCTGCGAAATTGCCGTGGAAGAAGCCGTACGCCTGAAAGAGCAGGGCATAGCCACAGAAGTCGTAGTGGTCAGTGTCGGTCCTGCCACCGCTCAAGAGCAACTGCGCACGGCGCTGGCACTGGGTGCCGATCGCGCCATCCTGATCGAGAGCAATGACGAACTGAGCTCGTTGCCTGTGGCCAAACTGCTCAAGGCCGTGGTCGATCAGGAACAACCACAACTGGTGATCCTCGGCAAACAGGCCATCGACAGCGACAACAACCAAACCGGGCAGATGCTCGCCGCACTCACGGGTTTTGCGCAGGGCACCTTCGCGTCGAAAGTCGAGATTGCCGGCGACAAGGTCATTGTTGCCCGTGAAATCGACAGTGGCATGCAGACGGTTTCCCTGAAGCTGCCGGCCATCGTCACCACCGACCTGCGTTTGAACGACCCGCGCTATTCGTCCTTGCCAAACATCATGAAGGCCAAGAAAAAGCCGCTTGAAGTGCTGACTCCGGACGCACTGGGCATTGGCACCTCATCCACCAACACGATCCTCAAAGTCGAAGCGCCGGCTACACGCAGCGCAGGTATCAAGGTCAAGTCCGTGGCGGAACTGGTCGAGAAACTGAAAAACGAAGCGAAGGTGATTTGAATGGCTATCCTGGTAATCGCGGAGCACGACAACAACACCGTCGCTACGGCCACGCTGAACACCATGGCTGCCGCCGCCAAAATCGGTGGTGATATCCACGTACTGGTTGCAGGGCAGGGTGTGGGTGCCTTGGCTGAGTCCGTCGCAAAAATCGCCGGCGTGGCCAAAGTGCTGTTGGCTGACCACCCGGTCTATGCCCATCAGCTCCCTGAAAATGTTGCACCCTTGGTCACCAGCCTGGTGATCGAGCAGCACACCATCTTCAGCCATGTTCTGGCACCGGCCACGTCCAGCGGCAAGAACATCCTGCCGCGCGTTGCCGCGGCGCTGGATGTCGATCAGATCTCCGAGATCATTTCGGTAGAAAGCCCCGACACCTTCAAGCGCCCGATCTACGCCGGTAACGCCATCGCTACCGTGCAGTCGAACGCCGCGGTCAAAGTGATCACCGTGCGCGCCACCGGTTTCGACCCGGTTGCCGCCGAGGGGGGATGCGCTGCGATTGAAGCCATATCCACGACGCACGATGCGGGTATTTCCAGCTTCGTCAGCGAAGAGTTGGCCAGGTCCGATCGTCCTGAACTGACCGCTGCGAAAATCGTGGTGTCCGGCGGACGTGGTATGCAGAACGGCGACAATTTCAAATACCTGTACAGCCTCGCCGACAAACTCGGTGCGGGGGTCGGGGCGTCGCGTGCAGCGGTCGACGCCGGGTTTGTGCCCAACGACATGCAAGTCGGCCAGACCGGCAAGATTGTCGCGCCACAGTTGTACATCGCCGTCGGTATCAGCGGTGCGATCCAGCACCTGGCGGGCATGAAAGACTCGAAGATCATCGTCGCCATCAACAAGGACGAAGAAGCTCCGATCTTCCAGGTGGCCGACTACGGCCTGGTGGCTGATCTGTTCGAAGCAGTCCCGGAACTCGAACAAACCCTCTAAATACACCGCTCACCCCTGTGGGAGCGAGCCTGCTCGCGATGGACGTAAACGATGACGCATTCTTTCTGAGTAAATGCGTTGTTCATGCGTTCTTCGCGAGCAGGCTCGCTCCTACAGGATTGTGCTTCGCCCATGAAAAGGAGAGCAACATGAGCCATGCTGCTGAGCACTACCTGCCGGCGACATCCGATTATTCCGTCCAGGAAACCCGCGCGGTGTACCGTAAGGTCATCCTGCGTTTGTTGCCTTACCTGGTACTGGCCTACGCCATCAACACCATCGACCGGCTGAACGTGTCCTTCGCCAAGCTGCGCATGGCCGAAGACATCGGGCTTACCGATGCCGCCTACGGCATCGGCGCCGGCATTTTTTACCTGGGCTACATCTTGTTCGAGGTCCCGAGCAACATCTACCTGCAACGCATTGGCGCCCGGGCCACGCTGACCCGAATCATGGTGCTGTGGGGCATGGTCACGGTGGCCACGGCGTTTGTCACCACGGCGAATCAGTTGATCGTCGCGCGTTTTCTGCTAGGCATGGCTGAAGCCGGTTTCTTTCCCGGCGTGATCTTGTACCTGACGTATTGGTTTCCATCTGCCTTGCGCGCGCGCATCACCGCGGTGTTTCTGATGTCAGCCATGGTGGCCGGCATCATCAGCGGGCCGCTCGCCGGGACCATCATGAGTCATTTCCATGGCTGGCTGGGGCTGCGCGACTGGCAGGTGCTGTTTGTACTCGAAGGTGTCCCGGCGATGCTGCTGGGGCTGTTCGGCTGGTTCTGGCTGGTGGATAAACCGGACGATGCGCGCTGGCTTACGGCGCAGGAAAAACACATGCTCCAGGCAGGCCTGACCCAGGGTCGTCCGGCGGACACGCCCAATGCCAGTCTGGTGCAAGTGCTGCACAATCCTCGGGTTTACGTGGCCGGCCTGGTATTCTTTTGCATCTATAGCGGCTCGAACACGGTGTCTTACTGGATGCCGACTTTGATACGCGGGTTTGGCGTGCAGGACCTGAAGACCATCGGACTGTTGGCCAGCGTGCCCTACATGGGCGCCTTGATCGGCATGTACCTGCTGGCCCGCAGTTCAGACAAACGTCTGGAACGGCGCTGGCATGTGAGCTTGACCCTGCTGCTCAGCGCGACCTGTTTCTTTCTGCTGGGTCCGGTTCAGGATCATCTGGTCTTGTCTGTACTGTTCATGAGTATCGGTGCCGCCGCCGCGCTGTCCGCGCTGTCGCTGTTCTGGAGCATTCCACCAGCCTTGCTGTCACCCTCGGCAGCGGCGGTGGGCATCGCGGTCATCAGTTGCATCGGTGGCATGGCCGGGGTCATCAGCCAGATCGTGGTGGGCGCGATAAAATCGGCGACCGGGGACTTGTACCTGGCGTTCGATGTTATCGCGGGTGTTTTGGTGGTGGGCGCGGTGTTGTTGCTGGTGGCCATTCCGGCCAGTCACCTGACGGAGCGTGTAAAGCCGTAGTCAGTCCTGATTGGTTCATCGCGGCTGAGTCCGCGATGAGCTCTTGCCTTTCAGGTGATCCAGCCCCGCGAGCGGGCAATGGCCAGGGTTTCGGTGCGTCCGTTGGCCTCCAGTTTCGCGTAGATCTTCTGCAGGTGGGATTTCACCGTGAACTCGGAGAGGAACACCTTCTCGGCGATCTCGCGATTACGATGCCCGGCGGCCAGCAGTTGCAGGATCTGATACTCGCGTACCGTCAGCACTTCGTGAGCGCCGTTGTCGTTGCGCGCATCCTCCATGTTGCCGTCACTGACATTCAAGTGCTGCATCAGGTTGTCGACAAATCCGCACTCGATCCCCAGTCCCTTGCAACGGGCCTTGCCGGTCGTGGCCCAGCGTTGCAGCAGTCCAGCCATCCTTTCGCCTTCTTCAATGAAGGTGGCCAGAAAGCCGTCATGGCTGGCCAGGCGCAGCGCGTCATTGAGGGCCTGAAAGGCCTCCTGCGGTTGCTGGATGCTGTCCAGCGCCAGCGCCAGAAGAATGTGCAGCTTCAGTTCACGGCGGTGATGTTGCCAGTGCCGGGCTTGCTCGATCGCCACGCGCAAGGCTTTGGTGGCCGCAGTGCCTTCGCCTTGAGCGATGCGCAAGCGTTGACGGGCGATGCTGGGTGTGTCCACGTCGTTGGCCAGACGGATGAAGTCGGGGCGGTCCCAATCGCCCGACTGGTCTGCCGCATGCAGGGCTTGCACTGCTGTGTCCAGGCGCTGTTCGAGCAGTGCCACGCGGGCTCGTTCCAGCCAGGCAGAGCACTCGACGCGACGCGAGCCGACCTGGCGGCCGATGTGCTCGAGTTCCACCAGGCAACGGGTCCAGGTGGTGCGATCGCCCTGACTGTAGGCGATGCGCGCCGTCAGTACGTGAGTGACGATCTGGTTTTCCGGAGAACTGACTTGCTTGGCGAAAAACAGGCAACGCGACAGGTATTTTTGCGCTTCATCGAAGGCACCGTTCTCGTACAGCAGCAAGCCGTGAAGGATATCCATCGACAGCTTGGCTTCGTGCGGTTTGCGCTGGCCGTTGTTTTGCGGCCGGTCCGGCGTGCTTTGCATACGCACGATGGCATTGCTCAAGCGGCCCTGGATCAGGTCCAGCGTGCTCTCGTTGACGCTCAAGGTATGGCGCAGAAAACTCGATTGAATCCGTGGGTCGCGTTGCAACGCGCGGGACAACAGGTTGCGCGCCTCGTCGTAGCGACCGCTGGCAATCATGTTCATCGCCACCGAACTGGCCAGTACCATATACAGGTGCACTTCATCGGCCGGCATGCGCGCAAGCAGTTCGATGCCCTTGCTGCAGCACGCCTCGGCCTGGTCGGTAACCCCCAGGTGCAGGCACTGCAGGACCTCGGCAACGTAGGCATAGGCTGGCCCCGATTGGCGCTCCAGCCGCTCGGCCACCTGCATCGCATCTTTCAGGCGAGTGGTGGTTGCCAGCAGCCAGGCGTAGGCCTGGTTGAGTGGCGCATAGCGGTCGCGAGTCGCCTCCGGAATCCGGTCCAGCCAACGCAGTAACAGGCGCGTGCGGCCGCTGTCGATCAGGGTATTGAGGTGACGGTTCAAACCTTCGGCGGCTTCGTCGAGGAGCCCGGCGCTGAACAGGTGCTCGACGCCAGGGATCGGTTGCCCTGCATCGAAGAACCATTGCGCCGCGATTTCGTGCAGGGTCCGCGCCATGCCCGGGTACAGACGATCCAGGGCGTGGCGCAGGAAGCTGGCAAACAGATGGTGATAGCGGAACCATTGTTGCTGGCTGTCGACCGGCACCAGGAACAGGTTGGTGCGGTCGAGGTGGTCGATCATGGCGCGGCTGTCGCTGCGCCCGGTCACCGCTTCACAGAGCGGGACGCAGAACTGCTCGAGGATGCTGGTCTGCATCAGGAACACCCGGCAGTCTTCGGTCTGTCGCGCCAGGATGTCTTCGGTGAGGTATTCGGCCAGTTCCAGGTTGGAGCCGGAGAAGGATGAAATGAAGGCGCCGTGATCGTCGCGATCCTTGAGCGACAAGCTGGCCAGGTAGAGTCCCGCGATCCAGCCTTCGGTGCGCCGGTACAGCGTAGCCAGTTCGTCGTCGTGCAAGGGGATCTGGCGTTTGTCGCGAATGAACGCCATGGCTTCTTCGGGGGTGAAACGCAGATCACCGGGGCGGATTTCCAGCAATTGGCCCCGGGCGCGAATCCTTCCAAGACCGATACCGGGCGTGGAACGCGAAGCCATCACCACGACGCTGCCTGAAGGCAGTTGCTCCACCAGTTGCTGGAGAAACTCGAGCACTTCGGGGTTCTGGATGACCTCGACTTCGTCGAGTAGCACGGCAAATGGCAAGGTGCTGACGGCAAACTGCTCGAGCATGTCTTCGGCGCTTGGCTGATCGTTGCGCGGTGCCTGCTCGTCAGGTATGGGCAGTAAACCGGCGAGACCTTTGTCCAGCAGGTTGACGAAACGTTGCAAGTCGTTGTCAGCGGGCTCCAGGTTGATCCACAGCGTGAGCTTGCCGCTGGTCAGACAGTGCTCGCGGTATTGCTGCATCAGCGTGGTCTTGCCGAAACCGGCGGCGGCACGAATCAGGATCAGGTGCGCCGCATCCGCGTCGGCCATTTGTTGCAGAAGGCGCGAACGCGACAAGTGGCTGTCGGCCGATTTCGGACTGGCGAATTTGATGGCGCCACTTCTAGAGGCTGACGGTTCACCCGAGGCAGCAGAAAGAGCGGGGCCGGAGGGCTTGACCGTCGGGTTGTCCCAGTGAACTGGCATTGTAAGAACCTCCATACGGATCACTCGCCCGTGAAACCGCACGGCAAGGTGACCTTTTTATTCTTGTAAGTCCGCCATAGTGCCATGTCTGGCTATTGTCCGAGACTTTGGTCTAACGCGGCCCTTCGGGTGCAGCGTTGAGCGGCTGGGTCATTCAATGAGTCCGCCCGATTATTGTGCACCCGTAGCGTCTTGCAAACCCGCCCCCCCTTTGAGGGTGGCTCTCGATCTACCCGATCCCGTGCAACGATCGCCCCTACAAATTGGAACGGGAGTACCCCGTTTTCCCATGCAATCGGGCGATGGCCAAAGGTTCCGGATGGACGTTCAACGCACTCTCTACCGCGAAGACCATGAAATGTTTCGCACCGCCGTGCGACGCTTTCTGGAGCGCGAAGATCTGCCTCGTCACGCTCGCGGGGAAAATACCGGCGATGTTGAGCGGCGGGTCTGGTTGAAGGCCGGTCGTGAAGGGCTGTTGTGCGTGACCTTGCCGGCGGAATTCGGCGGTGGTGGTGATTTTGGTCATGCTGCGGTTCTGCGCGAGGAATTCGCCCGGGCCGAGGTCTGCGACCGGGCGTTGTCCCTGCACTCGGACGTGATCGCACCGTGCATCGCTCAATTGGGCAGTGACGAGCAGAAGCGTCGTTGGCTGCCGGGTATTTGCAGTGGCGAGGTGCTGTTGGCCCTGGCTGTCGCCGAACCCGGCGGCAAGCTCAGGAGCATGCAAACCCGTGCCGTGCGCGACGGTGACGACTACCTGATCAACGGCAACAAAAGCTGTGTTGGCAATGGCATGAGCGGCAACCTGGTAATGCTCGCCTGCCGTACCGACGAGGATGACGGCGAAACGGGTATCAGCCTGATCATGGTCGAAACCGACCGTCCGGGTGTGCAGCGTACCCGCAGTGCGCAAGGTGGCACGCAACCGAGTGCCGCCCAATTCTGCTTCACCAATGCGCGTGTACCAGTGAGTAACCTGCTGGGCGAAGCGGGTAGGGGCCTGGATTACCTGAATCGGTCGGGGGATCAGGAGCGCCTGTTATCGGCGATCTCCGCCGCCAGCCGCCTCGAACACCTGCTGGATATGACCCTGGCCCATCTGCGTCAATCCGATAGCAGCGGCCATTGCTCATGGGCGCTACAGCACACCCGCAACAAAATCGCCGACATCAAGGCCCGCACCGTGGCCTTGCGGGTACTGGTCGATCACTACCTGGACCGGTACATGCGCCATCCGCTGAGCGCCGAGCACGCGGCCATCGCCAATCTGTACGCCAGTGAAACCCTGCGCCAATGCTCCGACGAACTCTCGCGACTGCGTGCCGCCCAAGGCCGCCTGCGCACTCATTCTATTGCCCATACCGTGGTTGTTGACCACGGCGCTACCGGCAAGGCCCTGCACGAAATCATCGCGCAGGCCCTGTGACATCCCTCAACCATTCAGGACAGAGCCATGAGTCAGAACGCATTAGTCGCCGGGGTCGGCATGATCCCGTTCACCAAGCCGGGCGCGAGCCCGAGCTACATCGACATGGGCGCCGAAGCGGTACGCCAGGCGCTGGCCGATGCCGGCCTGAGCTATGACAAGGTGCAGATGGCGTTCGCCGGTTACGTTTACGGCGACACCACCTGCGGTCAGGCCGTGCTGTATCGGGTCGGGCGCACGGGCATTCCGGTGTTCAACGTCAACAATGCCTGCGCCACCGGTTCCAGTGCCTTGTTCCTCGCTCGCGCCGCCGTCGAAAGCGGCCAGGTCGAATGCGCCCTGGCGGTCGGTTTCGAACAGATGCGCCCGGGCCCGACCCGATCCAACTTCGATGACCGGCCGCTCCCCCGTGGCGACTATTTGCCGATTCAGGACGAGCTCTGTGGCGACGCCGGCGACATCCCGCGCAACCTGATCACCTTCGGCGGTGCCGGCCGTGAGCACATGCGCAAGTACGGCACGCAGATGAGCACCTTCGCCGCAATCCGCGCCAAAGCCAGCCGCCATGCCGCCAACAACCCGTTGGCCTTGTTCAAGAAGATTGTCAGCACCGAAGAGGTGATGAACGACCAGTTGATGTGGGACGGCGTGATGACCCGCATGATGGCCTGCCCGCCGACCTGCGGTGCGGCTGCCGCGATCATTTGCTCGCCAGCGTTTGCCAGAAAGCATGGCCTGCGCACGGACGTGGCGATCCTCGCCCAGTCGCTGGTCACCGATCCGGTGGAGTCCTTCGAGCCGAAAACCATGATTGGTTTCGTCGGCGCTCACATGGCCGAGCGCGCCGCCGGTGCGGTGTACGAAAAGGCCGGCATCGGCCCGCAGGACATCCGTGTGGTCGAACTGCACGATTGCTTCGCCCACAACGAACTGCTGACCTATGAAGCCCTCGGTCTGTGCCCTGTCGGCGAAGCCGAAAAATTCGTCCTCGACGGCGATAACACCTACGGCGGGCGGGTCGTGACCAACCCGTCCGGTGGCCTGTTGTGCAAAGGCCATCCGCTGGGCGCCACGGGGTTGGCGCAGTGCTACGAGCTCACCCATCAACTGCGCGGCACGGCCGGTGCGCGTCAGGTCGACGGTTTGCAACACGCCTTGCAGCACAACCTCGGACTGGGCGGCGCCTGTGTCGTCACCCTCTACGGCAAAAACTGAGTGATCTGTACGGCCGTGCCTGGCGCGGCTTTTTTCACCCGAAAAACAACATCAGGAAAAACCTACATGAGCAAGAAACTCGAAGGCCAGGTCGCCATTGTCACCGGTTCCGGACGGGGTATTGGCCGCAGTGTCGCACTGAAATTCGCCGCAGAAGGCGCGAAGGTGGTCATCAACGACCTCGATCAAGCGCCGGCAGATGAAGTGATCGCAGAGATTCGTGCATTGGGCGGTGAAGCCGTGGCCTGCGTCGGCAACGTCGTGGCAGCCGATTTCGGCGAGCGCTGCGTGAAAACTGCGCTGGAAGCCTTCGGCCGTATCGACATCATCGTCAACAACGCCGGCTACACTTGGGATAACGTCATCCAGAAAATGTCTGACGAGCAGTGGGATGCGATCCTCGATTGCCACCTGAAGGCGCCGTTCATGCTGCTGCGCGCCGCCTACCCGTACTTTCGCGAAGCCAGCAAGGCCGAGGCCGAAGCCGGCCTGGAAGTGTTCCGCAAAGTGGTGAACATTTCCTCGGTCTCGGGGACTCAGGGCAATGCCGGCCAGGTCAATTACTCGGCGGCCAAGGCCGGGATCATGGGCATGACCAAGACCCTGTGCAAAGAGTGGGGCCGTCTGAAGGTCAACGTCAACTGCGTGGCCTTCGGTGCCATTGAAACCCGCCTGACCCAGGCGACCACTGAAGAGAAAACCGTGCAGGTCGAAGGGCGCGAGATCAAGGTCGGCGTGCACCCGGACCGTATCGCCTCGGCCGGTCGCGACACGCCGCTGGGCCGTTTCGGCACTGTCGAGGAAGCAGCGGGCTCGGTGTACATGCTGTGCATTCCTGAATCGAACTTCGTCAGCGGCCAGACCATCATTTGTGGTGGCGGTCGCGGCGGCTTCTAACCCGACGACCCAAGGTCGGGCCTGCCCCGACCTATTCTGTTGAGCGTATTGCGTAGTTGTTGCAAGAAGGAATCCATTGATGACCAACATACCCTCCGGTTCGCTTACCCGGACCCTGCTGCATACCCGTGAAATCATCTGCAAGGGCTACCAGCGCAGCGATGGACTGTACGACATCGAAGGACGCCTACAGGACCTGACCAACGAACCGACCGACCTGCCGTTTCACCGGGTACCCCTGGGGGGAACGATCCACGATATGCAACTGGTGATGACCGTCGACGCCGACATGGTTATCCGGCACATCACTGCCGTTACAGCCACGGGGGCCAGCCAGTTCTGTGGCGAAGCGGCAGGGGCTTATTCGCGCCTGGTGGGACTGAAGATCGCGGCTGGTTTCAAACAGAAGATGAAAGCCATCGTCGGTGGCGTGAGCGGTTGCACGCACATGACCGAATTGCTCGAACGCATGGCCACCGTGGCGATGCAGACGATGTTTTCCACCTATCGTGCCGAGGCCAGTCGCCGCAGGGCGACGGGCGCGCAACAGGTCGTTGCCGTGCGCCCGTGGGTGATCGGCACCTGTCACGCCTATCGCGAAGACGGCGACGCGGTACGGCTGCTGTGGCCGCAGGGGTTGCCCAAGGCCTGAGTCACCTGACTGCCACCGCGTGGCCAACCATGCCATTATCGGAATTTCCCCCATGATCCCATTGCAATCCACCGCATCCAGCCTGTCCCCTGAGCACCGCGAAATTCGCGAGGCCATCCTGAAAATCTGTGAGCGTTTCGACGCCGACTACTGGCTGGAAAAAGACAAGGTCGGCGGCTTTCCGTCCGATTTTCATCAGGCGCTGGCCCGGGACGGCTGGCTGGGCATCTGCATTCCCGAAGCCTATGGTGGCGCCGGATTGGGGATCACCGAAGCCACGGTGATGATGCAGGCCATCGCCGAGTCAGGTGCCGGCATGAGCGGGGCGTCGGCCGTGCACATGAACATCTTCGGCCTCAACCCGGTGGTGCAGTTCGGCAGTGAAGAACAGAAACAGCGCATGCTGCCGCCATTGATCGCAGGTGAGCACCGCACGTGTTTCATGGTGACCGAGCCCAATACCGGACTCAATACCACCCAACTCAAGACCCGCGCTGTACGCGACGGTGATCACTACGTGCTGCATGGGGTGAAGACATTCATCTCCACCGCCAGCGTCGCCGAGAAGATGTTGATCCTGGCGCGCACCACGCCGCTGGAAGAGGTCAAGAACAAGAGTGAAGGCCTGAGTCTGTTCTATACCGACTTCGATCGCAGCTGCATTGAAGTACATGAAATCGACAAGATGGGGCGCAAAGCGGTCGACACCAATCAGGTGTTCATCGATGGTTTGCGCGTACCCGTGGCCGATCGCATCGGCGAGGAGGGCAAGGGCTTCAAGTACATCCTCCACGGCATGAACGCCGAACGCATTCTGGTCGCCGGCGAAGCGGTCGGCCTGGGTCGCGCCGCCCTGGCGCGGGCCTCGCAATATGCACTGGAGCGTGAGGTGTTCAACCGGCCGATCGGCAAAAACCAGGCGATCCAGCATCCGCTGGCCAAATGCTGGATGGAACTGGAAGCCGCCAACCTCATGGCCTTTCACGCTGCCGCCCGGTTTGATCGGGAAGAAGAGTGCGGTGTCGAGGCCGGTGCCGCGAAATACCTGGCTGCCGAGGCGGGCTTCAGCGCTTGCGAAACGGCGGTGATGACCCATGGGGGTTACGGCTATGCCAAGGAGTATCACGTCGAACGCTATATGCGTGAAGCGATGATTCCGCGCATCGCGCCGGTCAGCCGGGAGATGATCCTATGCTTTATTGCCGAGAAAGTACTGGGCATGCCCAAGTCATATTGAGAACCGATCATGAGCGACCATGACCACAAGACTGTCTCGCTGGAGGCCGGCATTTATTGCGACGACCTGCCCGTGGGTACGCGTTTCCAAAGCAAAAAGCGCACGGTGACCGAAACCGACCTGGTGAGCTTCGTCAACCTGACCTGGCTGACCGAAGAGCTGTTTACCAATACCGACCCGGCTGACCGGGCCGGCATGGGCATTTCCGGTCGGGTGGTGCCGGGCGGTCTGGTCTACACCTTTGCCGAGGGACTGGTAGCGCCATCGTTCCAATCCTCTGGTATGGCCTTTCTCAATGCGGATCTGGATATGCGTGGGCCGACGTTCGTCGGTGACACCCTGCATGTGCAATGTGAGGTGATCGAACAGCGCATCAGCACCAGACCCAACCGCGGCCTGGTGCGAACGCGCAACGACGTGGTCAATCAACGTGGCGAAACGGTGCTCAGCTACACCCCTCTACGGATGATGCGCGTCAGGCCAGCGGTCTAACCATCCACCCGGATTTCCCTTGTAGGAGCGAGCCTGCTCGCGATAGCGGACTGTCAGTTGACTCAATCATTGACTGAAGCCCCGCCATCGCGAGCAGGCTCGCTCCTACAGGTTTTGTAGTGTTTTGGAGCTATGGCGGGCCGTCACCCATTACGTTTTTTTTGCGCCATTGATCGATCTGGTTTTGTGGAAGCCATGCGGCCAACGCTTCGTCAATTCCGGCAACTGAAGCTGACTGCGGCGAAGTGGGAATCGCCGATTGTGTACGGCTAAAACGCGGTGCCGGTGCCGGCTGGGTCACGCCGTCGACCTCGACGAACGTCCCCCTGGCTTTGAGATGCGGATGGTGTGGCGCTTGAGCAAAGGACAGCACTGGCGCGAAACACACGTCCGTGCCTTCGAGCAGTTCGCACCATTGCGCCCGGGTGCGCCGGGAGAAAGCTTCGGCAAACAGTACACGGGCCGCGGGCCAGTTTCGCGGGTCGTTTTGCTCACCGACCTGCGCCGGATCAATCTCTAAGTGACGCAACAGTTCAGTATGGAACCGACCTTCAATCGGGCCAATGGAGATCAGTTCGTCATCAGCGCAGGCATAAACGTCGTAAAAGTGCGCGCCCGAATCCAGCACATTGCTGCCGCGCTGTGGATTCCATGTACCAGCCCCCACCAGGCCGTAGAACACCGTGGCCATGGAGGCCGTGCCGTCAACGATGGCCGCATCCACCACCTGGCCTTTTCCCGATTGCCGTGCTTCAAGAAGGGCCGCCAGTACACCGATGGTCAGGTACAACGCGCCACCACTCATGTCACCCAGCAATGCCAGCGGAATCGAAGGGAGCTGTCCTTGGCGACCGATGGCATTGAGCACGCCGGTCAGCGCGATGTAGTTGATATCGTGACCGGCAGCCTTGGCCAGCGGACCGGTTTGGCCCCATCCGGTGATCCTGCCATAGACCAGCCGAGGGTTGACCGCCAGGCATTCATCCGGCCCCAACCCCAGGCGCTCGGTAACACCGGGGCGAAAGCCCTCGATCAAGGCGTCGGCGTTCTGCAGCAGCTCCTTGACCAGTGCGACCGCTTGCGGGTCTTTCAGGTCCAGGGCAATCGCTTGGCGATTGCGCAGCAGGAGGTTGTACTTGAGCGGTTTTTTCACACCCAGGTCCACGGCCTCGCGACGTTCGATGCGCAGCACTGTCGCACCCATGTCCGCAAGTAGCATGGCCGCCATCGGCCCCGGGCCTATGCCGGCCAATTCAATGATTTTCACACCTGTAAGCGGGCCCATCAGCATTACTCCATTGCCAGTCATGAACCTTGCGTTATCGATGCAACGCAGGCTGAAATCGTCAGCGTAAACCGACCGCCAACGCGGACGCATCCACCGTCGACATGGCATAATTTGCGACCCGACGGTGGTCGTCCAATACTCGATTTGAATTGTCCGATACTTCCGCCCCATCGCTCGTCCATTGGCAAGGCACCATGGAATTACGTCAGCTCAAACAGGTATTGGTTCTAGCCGAAACGCTCAACTTCCACCGGGCGGCGGAGCAACTGCATATGGCCCAGCCACCCTTGTCGACATCGATCAAGAAGCTTGAAACCGAGCTGGGTGTATTGCTGTTCGAGCGCTTGCCCTCCGGGTTGAAGCTGACCCCGGCGGGAGAGGCCGTTTTGCACCATTCGCGCCGCACGTTGTTTTGTGCCGATGAAATTCGGCGTGCCGCGAGGGAAGGGCTCAGTGGGGAACAAGGGCGATTGCGAGTCGGGATTGTCGGTTCGGCTTCGTTCTCGCTGATGCCGTGCATCATCCGCAGCTACCGTCGGGAGTTTCCCGGCGTCGAGCTGCACATCGAGGAGTCGACCACCAGTGATTTGCTGCGCAGGCTCGACGAACACACGCTGGATGTCGCGTTGGTGCGCTGGCCGGTGCTGGAACCGTCAAAGGCTACGATCACCCTGTTGCAGCGCGAGCGGCTGGTGCTGGCGGTGAGCAGTGATTCATCGCTGGCCCGACGTGACGATCTGCAATTGGCGCAACTGGGTAGCGAACCTTTCATCATCCACTCGCGCACACGGGTCCCGACCCTGCACGCGCTGACCCTCTATGCATTCCAGAGCGCCGGCATCCAGCCGCCGATTGCCCAGGAGGCCGTGCAGGTACAGACCATTCTCGGGCTGGTGGAAGCGGGAATGGGTGTGGCGCTGTTGCCTGAATCGGTCTGCGCGCACGCTGGCAGCAGGGTGGTCTTCAAACCATTGGGCGGGCTATCGGACACGCTGTTGGTGGGGACCGCCGTTGCGGTGCTCACCGACTCGGTCACGCCCGTCGCACGGCACTTCGTCGAACACGTCCTTCGGATCATTGTGCCGCCGCAGGATAGTGTGGCGTTGGAAGGGTAGTGTTGCGGCTTGCGCAGATACCAAAGCCGTATCGGCAAACTAGGTGTCAAGTCATACAATGTGCTGCGACTTTCAATGACACCCGAAATCTTTCTCTACTAATAAGATCGTTTGGCTCGCCATCGTGGAAGTGTTCACTCATGCCTTTACCCCCTAGCACAAAGACCGGTCTGTACCCCTCGGCCGACGCTGATCAGTCCGTTGCCGACACCAAGGTCCTGCCGCCGCGCGGCGCACGTCGGCTGGTGCCTCGAGAGGGATTGATGGCGCGATTGCAGGACGCCCGTCGGCAACGCTGCGTGGTGATCCAGGGGCCGGCCGGCTGCGGCAAGACCAGCACCTTGCTGGCCTGGCGCCGGGAACTGCTGGCGATGAATTTCGAAGTCGCCTGGCTGTCTCTGGCGGCTGAAGACGATGAACCCGGGCGCTTCTGCCATTGCCTGCAAGCCAGCCTGGCGCAAGTGCTGCCCGAACAGGTCCGCGATGCCGGTGTCCTGCTGGGGCGCGATAACCAGGAAATGGCGGTCGAGCATTGGGTCATTACGCTGGTTCAAGGCATCGCCCAGCATTCGCGCGAGCTGGTGCTGATGTTCGATGACATGCAGCACTTGCAGGACCCGCGAATCACTCAGGCACTGCAATGGTTGATCGACTACGCACCGCCAAACCTGCATCTGGTGTTCGGCACGCGCATGGCGTTGTCGATCCCGTTGGCACGCTTGCGCGCAAAGGGTCAGGTCAGCGAATTCGACCTGCGCGACCTGCGCTTCAGTCGTGCCGAATCGGAACGCTTCCTGCGTGAACACCTGGGTGCCATCGACGCGCGCGACGCGGCGGTGCTGCACGAACTGACCGACGGTTGGGTCGCCGGACTGCAGCTGTTTGCGGTCGATCTCAAGGCCAAGCAAGTGACCCGTGTCGACCGGGTACAGATTCGCGATGCGGCAGCGTTTGCTGATTATTTTGAACGCGAAGTGCTGGTGCGCCTTGCGCCTGAAGACTTGCGTCTGCTCACCTGCGTTTCGATCTGTGAGCGTTTCTGTGCCTCGTTGTGCGCGACGTTGCTCGGCCAGCCGCATGCCATTGCCGGCATGATGACCCAGCTGGCGCGGCTCGATGGCGATAATCTGTTCATTACCCAGGTCAAGAGTCACGACCGCGAAACCTGGTATCGCCTGCACCCGCTGTTGGGCAGCGTGCTGCGTGCGCGCCTTGCGCAGCGGCCGCAGCAAGAGCAAGTGCTGCATGCCGTCGCGCGCGGCTGGTTCACCGAGCATGACCACCTCGATGAGGCGGTGCGCCATGCGGTGAGGGCGGGCGATGCCGAGGCGGCTGCGGATATCGTTGAAGCCTGTGCCTATGACCTGCTCGCCAAAGGTAACCTCAGCCAGATCTCCGGGCTGTTGAAAGGCTTGCCGGCCGAGCAGACCGCCGAACGCTTCGGCTTGCAGCTGGTCATGGCTCATCTGCAACTTTACTCGCGCAACTTCCAGGCGCTGCACCAGACGTTGCAGCATCTGCATACCCATTACGCAAAACTTGACCATCAGCAACGTCATACGCTGACCGTGTTGAAAGGCAGTCAGGCGATCCACCAGGACGACACCGCCGCGATGTTGGCGATCTTGCCCGAACTGTTGGCGATCCCTGCCGGTGCCGATGATTTTGCCTGGTCGGGACGTAGCAATACCCTGGCCTGGTTGTACATGTACCAGGGCGAATTCGAGAAAGCGCGCGAGATCCTCGAAGACGGCGAGCGGCCGCATGGCTCGCCGCGCCGCAGTTTGCTGGGGCGCTGCATGAGTGGCATGAGCCTGGCCTTGGAAGGTCGTGCCACCCAGGCCGAGCATCTCTACCGTGAGGTGCTGGAGGAGGCCGAGAAACATGGGGTGGCTTACCTCGTGGTCAGCACCATGGCCGCCGGACTGCTCGGCACGGCGCTGTACGAACAGGGCGATTACGATGCGGCCTGCCAGTTGCTCGAGCGGCGGATGAAACTGCTGGAACAGGTGGCGATCCCCGACACGGTGTTGCAATGCATGCAGACGCTGTCCATGGCGCACTGGCTGGCCGGACGACAGACCGAAGCCCTGAGCTGGCTCGATCGCCTGGAACAATACGCCACCCGTTATGACCTTGGACGCCTGCTGGTCTGTGCGTTACTGGTGCGCATGCGCTGGTTGCAGCAGACAGGTGACGAGTCAGGGGCTGAAAACGCGTTGCAACGAATCCTGCAAACAGCGCAGCAACACGGCGGGCTGGAATCGGGGACGCCACTGGAGGTCCGCGTCATCGCCCGGCGGGCCACGATTGAACGGCACCTGCATGCCGAAGATTTTTCTGCAGTCGCCGAACTTCTGCCGGCCCTGATCGAGATTTCACAGAGCAATCGCCGTTGGCGCCGGGTCGTGGCGATGCGCGTGCAGATGGCCGTGATCGAACGGGGCAGGGGCCGACCGGCCGAAGCTCGCGAACAACTTATCGAGGCGTTGCGCCAGGCCCATCGTCTCGGTCTGGTTCGCAGCTTGCTGGATGCATGGCCGGGAGTGCCTTCGATGCTCGAGGCGTTGATGGCCGACAATGCCCTTGATCCAGTGCTGACATTTTATGCGCAACGCCTGCTCGACATTGCCCACGCTAGCGACGTCAACGATCAGCAGAGCCCCGCGAGCAACACCACGATCATCCTCAGCATTCGCGAACTGGATGTGCTCGGCCTGGTGGCCCAGGCGCTGCCGAACAAGAAGATCGCCCGGGTGCTGAACCTGTCACCGGAAACGGTGAAATGGCACATGAAGAATATTTTCTACAAGCTGGGGGTCACCGGGCGTGATGAGGCCATCGCCAAAGTGCGCGACCTGGAACTGAAGCTGCCCGGCAACCCGCAGGTTTGATCAGCCTTGGCGGGGCTTGCCGTGCAGGCTTGGGGTATTGCCGATAAACGTCGCCTTGCCCCGGGCCACCAGGCGTTCGCCATCGAGCAGGTCGAGGCTGGCATGGGACAGCGAGCGCCCGACCCGGTGAACCTGAACATGGGCTTCGACCCAGCTGCCCAGATTGGCCGGGCTCAGGTAATCCATGCTCAGGTTGATGGTCGCGGGCGGCAGGTCGGTGGCCGCCGCCAGTCTCAGTGCCCGGCCGAATGCGGTGTCGGCCAGGGTCGCGAGAAAACCGCCGTGGGCGATGCCCAGCGGGTTCAGGTGTTCGGGGCGAATGCGCGCGGCCAGCACCGAGCGTTCTTCGTGGACATACAGGCCGGTGCAATGCACCACGAAACCGACGCGCCCCATCGGCAGGAAACCGGCAGGTGGCCTGTCCTCGTGGACGGCTGCTTCAAAGGGTTCAGGGATTGAATTCATTGGCATGTACTCGTTGTGCGCATGCAGTGGATGAGGCCAGGCATTCAAGGCGCTGCTCACTTCAAATCCTGTAGGAGCGAGCCTGCTCGCGATGTGCTCAAGAACGACGCGTTTATCCAGTCGGTTTGCGTTATCGTTGACGTCCATCGCGAGCAGGCTCGCTCCTACAGTGTGCTCACCTTGATCGGCCGGTTTCGCGTTACAGGGTACGGGCAATCAGCTCTTTCATGACTTCGTTGGAGCCACCGTAGATGCGCATCGGCCGGGTGTTGATGTGCAGGCGGGCGATTGGATACTCCAGCATGTAACCATAGCCGCCATGCAACTGCAGACACTCGTCGATGATCTGGCAGGCCTGCGTCGAGGCCCACCACTTGGCCATGGCGGCGGTGGTCGCATCCAGTTCGTGGTTGATCATCTTGCCCAGACAATCGTGGATAAAGGTGCGGGCGATGGTCACGGTGGTCTGCATTTCCGCGAGCTTGAAGCGGGTGTTCTGCATGTCCAGCAGCGGCTTGCCGAACAGCTTGCGGTCGTTGGTGTACTTGATGGTTTCCTCGACCGCGCGCTCCATGGCACCCAGCGCGTTCATGGCGATGAACATCCGCTCTTCCGGCAGTTGCTGCATCAACTGGACGAAACCCTTGCCTTCTTCCGGGCCGAGCAGGTTGGCCACCGGCACACGCACGTCATCGAAAAACAGCTCCGAGGTGTCCTGGCCTTTCTGGCCAAGCTTGTCGAGGATGCGACCACGGCGGAAGCCCGGCAGATCCTTGACCTCCAGTACGATGATCGACATGCCCTTGGCGCCCAGGGATGGATCGGTCTTGCACACCAACAGCACCAGATCGGCCTGGGAGCCGTTTGTGATGAAGGTCTTCGAGCCATTGATGACGTAATGGTTGCCATCGCGGATGGCCTTGGTCTTGACGTTCTGCAGGTCGGTGCCGGCGCCCGGTTCGGTCATGGCGATGGCGGCGACCATCTCACCGGTGGCCATCTTCGGCAGCCAACGCAGTTTCTGCTCTTCGCTGGCGTAACGCAGGATGTAGTGGGCGCTGATGGCGCTATGCACATTGGTGCCCAGGCTGGTAGCCACCGCGCGAGCCAGTTCATAGCCGATGATCGCGTTATGCGCATGGCTGCCGCCGCTGCCGCCGTACTCTTCTGGAATGGCCGGGCACAGCATGCCCATCTCGCCAGCCTTCAGCCAGGTCTCGCGGTCCACGTGTTTCTGGTGGGCCCAGCGTTCTTCATGGGGAACCAATTCTTCGGCGGCAAAGCGGCGCACTGACGCCTGGAAGATTGCCAGGTCTTCGGTCATCCACGATGGTCTGTATTCGCTCATTTGAATCCTCGGTAGGTCAGGGGAGGGGAGGGACTCTTGCAATGCTGGGCGTGGTACGCACTTTCAGCGAGCGCCGAAGGGATGATGCTGCGGAGTAGGTGCGGGATCGTTCAAAGGGATGCGGCGGGGGAGTAGCTTCGGGGTCGACGAAACGGCGATCCATTGTGGGAGCGAGCTGTTCGGCATATATCTGCATTACTCCCTCCGCACGTTCCTTGGAACGCCTTCCACTACCTCCGCAACTTCATCCCTTCGACGGTCGTTGCACCGTTGTGGGCAAACCTAGGATGAATCCCACAAGAACCAGCCGGCCGGCGGGTACGACAACCAAACGTGTATGCCAAAGGAAATTCATTCATGAGTGAAAAAGTCGTCGTCGCCGGGGTCGGCATGATCCCCTTCTCCAAACCGGGCAAAAGTCCCAGCTATACCGACATGGGCGCCGAGGCCGTGCGCCTGGCGCTGAAGGACGCCGGCATCGAATACGACAAGGTGCAAATGGCGTTCACCGGCTATGTCTATGGCGACTCCACCTGCGGGCAGACCGCCCTTTATGAAGTGGGACGTACGGGCATCCCGGTGGTGAACGTCAATAACAACTGCTCCACCGGTTCCACCGCCTTGTACCTGGCCCGCGCCGCGGTGCAGAGCGGCCAGGCCGAATGCGTGCTGGCCCTGGGTTTCGAACAGATGCAGGCCGGCGCGCTGAAGTCGCATTGGGATGATCGTCCGCAGACCCGCGCCAGCGTGGTCCACGTAATGGAAGACTTGACCCGTGACGTCGACCTGCCACGTGCGCTGAAGACTTTCGGCGGTGCCGGTCGCGAACACATGCAGAAGTACGGCACCCGCATGGAAACCTTCGCCGCCATCCGCGCCAAGGCCAGCCGCCATGCGGCGAACAACCCGTTGGCGCTGTTCAAGAATGTCCTGACCACCGAAGACGTGATGAACGACCAGTTGCTCTGGCCGGGCGTCATGACTCGCCTGATGGCCTGCCCACCGACCTGCGGCGCGGCGGCGGCAATCATCTGCTCGCCAGCCTTCGCCAAGAAACACGGACTGCGCAGCGACGTGGTTATCCTCGCCCAGTCGATGGTGACCGATCCGGTGGAGTCGTTCGATCCGCCTTCGATGATTGCCTACGCCGGTTTCTACATGACCCAGCGCGCTGCGCAGATGGTCTACGAGCAAGCAGGCGTTGGCCCGCAAGACGTGCGTGCCGTAGAGCTGCATGACTGCTTCGCCCAAAACGAATTGCTCACCTACGAAGGCCTGGGATTGTGTGCGGTCGGCGGCGGCGAGCAGTTCGTCCTCGATGGCGACAACACCTTCGGCGGCCAGGTGGTGACCAACCCGTCCGGCGGCTTGCTTTCCAAGGGCCACCCACTGGGTGCCACCGGCCTTGCCCAGTGCTACGAGCTGACCCATCAGTTGCGCGGCACCGCAGACAAGCGCCAGGTCGAAGACCTGAACATCGCCCTGCAGCACAACCTCGGTCTGGGCGGCGCCTGCGTCGTCACGATGTACGGGCGCAACTGAGTCTTTCCAGGCGCGTGCCCGGATGGGCACGCATAACAACAAGAGGAGTGAGACAAAATGGCAGACAAGAGTCTGATTGGGCACAAGCTCGATAAATTCAGCGTCGACGTGGAGAAAGGCCGTTTGCGCTTTTTCGCCAAGGCAATCGGCGAAACCGACCCGGTCTACACCAACGAAGCAGCCGCTGTCGCCGCCGGCTACAAAACCCTGCCGGTGCCACCGACGTTTCTCAAGTGCCTGGAAGGCGAAGGTCGTGACCTGACCGCTTTCCTGAAACTGGTCGACTTCGACCTCGGTCGCATCCTGCATGCCGAACAATCCTTCGTTTATCACGCCATGGCCTACGCCGGAGACGTGCTGACATTCGACGCCGCCATCACCGATGTCTACGAAAAAAAGGGCGGGGCCCTGCAATTCGTGGTCATGGAATCGCGTGTGACCAACCAGGACGGCGTGCACATCGCCGATGTCCGCTCGTCCCTCGTCCAGCGTTGAGGATTTGTCGATGACTCTCTCTAACACCACCCACGCGCAGTTCTCCGATATCCAGATTGGCGATGTGATCCCGTTGCTGAAATTGCAGTCGGTCAATCGCACCACCCTGGCGCTGTACTGCGGTGCATCGGGTGATCACAACCCGATCCACGTCGACATCGACTTCGCCCGCAAGTCGCGCATGCCCGACGTGTTTGCCCACGGCATGTTGTCGGCCGCCTACCTCGGTCGCCTGCTGACCCAATGGGTGCCGCAGCAGCAAGTGCGCAGCCTGTCGATCCGTTTTACCGGCATCACCCAGTTGGGTCACATCCCGACCTGCACCGGAACCATCACCGAAAAATTCGAAGAAAACGGCGAGAAGCGTGTGCGTCTGGCGATTCGTTGCGGCAACCAGTACGGCGAAGAAAAGCTCGCCGGCGAAGCCGTCGTGGCCCTGGCCTGACCCCCTCACCCCATACTCAGGAACAAAAAAATGCAAAAGCTTGAAGGCAAAGTGGCTCTGGTGACCGGTTCCGGTCGTGGCATCGGTCGTGAAGTCGCCCTGCAACTGGCGGCCTACGGCGCCAAAATCGTGGTCAACGACCTGGACGCCGAACCGGCTGCTGAAGTGGTTGCCGAGATCCAGGCCGCCGGCGGTGAAGCCGTGGCTTGTGTCGGCAGCGTCACCGCGCCGGACTTCGCCGACCGTTTCGTGCAGACCGCCGTCAAGACCTATGGCTCGATCGACATCATCGTCAACAACGCCGGTTTCACCTGGGACAACGTGATCCAGAAGATGAGCGACGAGCAGTGGTACGCGATCATCGACTGCCACCTGACCGCGCCATTTCGCATCCTGCGCGCCGCCCAACCGGTGATCAGTGCCCTGGCCAAGAAAGAGGCCGCCGAAGGCCGTGAAGTGTTGCGCAAGGTGGTGAACATTTCCTCCGGCGCGGCAGGTGGCAACGTCGGCCAGTCCAACTATTCCTCGGGCAAGTCCGGGATTTTGGGCCTGACCAAGACCCTGTCCAAAGAATGGGGTCGCCTCAAGGTCAACGTCAACGCCGTCGCCTTCGGCCTGATCGAAACGCGCCTGACCCAGGCCCTGGCCGGCGATGACAGCAAGACCGTGAACATCGAAGGCCGCGAAATCAAGGTCGGCGTACAACAGGCACGTCTCGACGGTGCCAGCGCCACGATCCCGCTGGGTCGTCCAGGCAAGCCAGAAGAAGCCGCCGGTGCGGTGGTGATGTTCTGCCTGCCTGAGTCCAACTTCTGCTCCGGCCAGGTCATCTACTGCGGCGGTGGACCAGGTTCCAATTTCTAAGGCTGTCGCGGTTTCTGCCCTGGTGAAACAGGGCCAACGATTCATCTCGCCTGTTGCCCTTCGCCGGTCAACAGGCCGCAGAACCTGAGGTGTTTGCAATGCTGGAAAACTACCGCTCTCCCTGGATGACCGAAGACCTGGAGCAGTTCAACGACATGGTCGTGCGCTTCGCCAAGGAATACATGGAGCCGAACGAGCTGAAATGGCGCGAGCAGCATTACGCCGATCGTTCCGCCTGGCTCAAGGCGGGTGAACTGGGTTTGATCCTGCCCGACGTATCGGAAGAGTACGGTGGCGCCGGTGGCAGCGTCGGCCACTACGTGTGCGTGATCAATGCCATGAACGCCAATGGCGGCGGCCTGGGCATCGGCCTGAGCCATATCGTCGCGCACTACATCCTCGAGTCCGGCACCGAAGCGCAGAAGAAGCACTGGCTGCCGAAGATCGGTTCCGGCGAGATCATCTGTGCCATCGCCATGACCGAACCGGGCGCTGGCTCCGACCTGCAATCGGTGCGCACCCGCGCCGTGAAGAAGGGTGACAAATACGTCATCAACGGCGCCAAGACCTTCATCAGCAACGGCCAGACCAGCGACATGGTGCTGGTGATCGCCAAGACCGACATCAGCCAGGGCGCCAAAGGCGTATCGCTGTTCATGGTCGACACCAATACTCCGGGTTTCCGCCGCGGCAAGCTGCTGAGCAAAGTTGGCATGCACGCCCAGGACACCTCGGAAATGTTCTTCGATGACGTCGAAGTACCGGCCGACTGCCTGCTCGGCGAAGTGGAAGGGCAGGGTTTCTACACCCTGATGAGCCAGCTGCCGTACGAGCGTGCGCAGATCGGTGTCGGTGCTGTCGCGGTGATGGAGCGCGCCCTTCGCCTGACCGTGGAATACACCAAGGAACGCAAGGCCTTCGGCAAGCCGGTCATCGACTTTCAGAACAGCCGCTTTGTGCTGGCGGACGCCAAGGCGACGGTGCTCGCGGCGCGGACTTTCGTCGACCTGATCATCCAGCGCTGGATCGACGGCAGCCTCGACACCACGCTCGCCTCAATGGGCAAGTTCTGGCTGACCGAGCGTCAGGGCGAGGTGCTCGACCGCTGCCTGCAACTGTTCGGTGGCTACGGCTACATGAACGAATATCCGATCGGGCGGATGTGGGCCGATGCGCGGGTGGCACGCATTTACGGTGGTTCCAACGAGATTCAGCGCGAGGTCGTGGCGCGGTCGCTCTAACCAGCCAAGCGCCGTCCGAGGCGTCGATAGTTCCAAATCGATTGAATAATAAAAAAGCAATTTGGAGTCTTCATGTACATCACTCAAGGGCTGCACCGTCATCTGCAGCAACGTCCCAATGCCATCGCGGTCCGCTTCCAGGGCCGCCAGATCACCTATGCCGAGTTCGGTGATCGTGTTGCGCGCCTTGCCGGCGCGCTCAAGGGGCTGGGAGTCGCCAGTGGCGATCGCGTGGCGATGCTGGCGCTCAACTGCGCGCGCTATCTCGAGTATTACCAGGCGGTGCCATGGGCCGATGCCGTGGTCAATCCGGTGAATTTCCGCTGGAGCGCGGCGGAAATCATCTACTCGCTGGACGACTCGGAAACCACCATCCTGATCGTTGACGATCACCACAAGGAACTCGGTATCCGGGTGCTCAAAGAGGCCAAAACCGTGCGCCTGGTGATTTACGCAGGTGATGGCGAAACCCCGCGCGGCATGCTCAATTACGAGTCACTGATCGCTATCAGCGAACCGGTAGAAGATGCGCGGCGCGGTGGTGATTCATTGCTCGGGATTTTTTATACCGGTGGCACCACCGGTCATCCCAAGGGCGTGATGCTCAGCCACAACAACGTGGCCTTTTCGGCACTCAATACCCTGTCCCAGGGCCGGTTGGGCATCGATACGATCTTTCTGCATGCGATGCCGATGTTCCATCTTGCCGACTTCGCCGCGATCACCGGCCTGTTCATCACCGGCGGCACCCATGCGGTTTTGCAGTCCTTCACGCCGCAGGGTGTGCTGGCAGCCATAGACCAGGAAAAGGTCAACGAGATCCTGCTGGCGCCGACCATGATCCAGATGCTGCTGGACTGGCGCGAAGCCCATGGCCAAGCGTTCGATGTCAGTTCGCTGCGGCTCATTGGCTATGGCGCCTCGACCATTACCCCGGCGCTGCTCGACCGTACCCGCGGGGTATTCACCAACGCCGGGTTCTCCCAAGGCTACGGCATGACCGAACTGGCCCCGGTGGCCACGACGCTCCCCGCTGAGTATCACACCGCCGAGTACCAGGCCAACGGCAAGATGTATTCCGCTGGTCGTCCGGCTGTCTGTGTCGAGATCCGCATCGTTGATGCCGAGGACAACGAAGTACCGCGCGGCACCATGGGCGAAATCATCGTTCGTGGCCCGAACGTGATGCTCGGTTACTGGAAAAAACCCGAGGCCACCGCCGAAGCGTTGCGTGGTGGCTGGATGCACACCGGTGATGGCGGCTACATGGACGATGACGGTTTCATCTACGTTTGCGACCGGCTCAAGGACATGGTGGTCAGCGGCGGCGAAAACGTTTACTGCGGTGAAGTTGAAGCAGCCATTGGCAGTCATCCTGCAGTGGCGCAAAGCGCGGTAATCGGCATTCCGTGCAACAAGTGGGGCGAAACGGTACACGCCGTGATCATTCTCAAACCCGGTGTCAACGCCACTCAGGAACAGATCATCGCCCACTGTCGCGAGCGGATTGCCGGCTACAAGGTACCGCGCAGTGTCGAGTTCCGCGAAACACTGCCGCTGACCAGCGTCGGCAAAGTGTTGAAGACCGAGCTGCGCAAACCCTTCTGGGAAAACCACCAGCGCGGGATCGCCTGACCCTTGACTGTCGCGCGGTCAGTACGGCCGCGCATCTTAAATCGACGCCAGGAACCGAGACGCATCCACGGATGCTCGCGGATCGCCTTGCGTCAATACAATCGGAGGACGCATGAGCATTACGAGATTGCGTGGAGCTTGCTACCCACATCTGCTGGCAGTCGCCGTCGCTGCCGCAGTCACCCCACAGGCTTTTTCCAAGGATTTCAGCATCGGTGAAATCGAAGGCAGTTTCGATTCCGCGCTGTCGGTCGGCGCCAGCTGGGCCGTTCGCGGACCCGACCCGGATTTCATTTCCAATTTCAATTCCCAGGGCGTCAGGGGTAATGCCTCGTCGCGCACCAACGATGACAACCGGCTGAACTTCAAAAAGGGCGAGACGTTCTCGAAGATCTTCAAGGGCGTGCATGACCTGGAGTTGAAGTACGGCGATAGTGGCGCCTTTGTGCGTGGCAAATACTGGTACGACTTCGAGCTGATGGACGAAAGCCGTCCGTTCTACGACATCGACGACCATGGCCGCCAGCGCGCGGCCAAGTCGTCCGGGGCGATGTTCCTCGACAGCTTCGTCTACCACAACTACACCCTCGACGAATTGCAGGGCAACGTGCGCCTGGGCAAGCAAGTCGTCAGCTGGGGCGAAAGCACTTTTATCGGCAACTCGATCAACAGCATCAACCCGATTGACGTGGCGGCGTTGCGCCGTCCCGGTGCCGAGGTCAAGGAAGGTCTGATCCCGGTCAACATGCTGTATGTCTCGCAAGGCCTGTCGGAAAACATCACCGCCGAAGCGTTCTACCAGATCGAGTGGGCACCTTCGGTAATCGACAACTGCGGCACCTTTTTCGGCAACGATGTCACCCCTGAGGGTTGTAACGACCGCGCCGTACTGGCGGGCCTCGATCTGGCCCCAGGGGTGGCAAAAAATACCGGGACACCTGGCCTGACAGATGATGCGTTTATCCCGCGCACCAAGACTAAGGACGCCCGCGACAGCGGTCAGTTCGGCCTGGCCTTGCGCTGGTTTGCAACCGAGCTGAACGACACCGAGTTCGGTGCCTATGCCATGAACTACCACAGCCGCAATCCCAGCCTGGATTTCACCCGAGCCACCAGTACCGCCAACGCTGTGGCCGCGATTCGCAGCGCCAGCTACAACGTGGTCTATCCCGAAGATGTGCGCCTGTACGGCCTGAGTTTTGCCACCAACGTGCTTGGCACTTCGTTGGGAGGCGAGGTGAGCTTCCGGCCGAACATGCCGCTGAACCTCAACGGTGCCGACATCAACCTGGCCGCCGTGGGCAACGCCGCTTCGCCGTTGTTCGTCAGCGGTCAGTCCTCCAACGTCGCCGGGGCGCCCGTCGATGGCTACAAACGCATGCCGGTGCTGCAGGCACAGATGAGCGCAACGCGGTTTATCGATCAGGTCCTTGGCTCCGAGCGCCTCACGTTGGTGGGTGAGGTGGGCTACAACCACATCAACGGCCTGGGTTCCAGCGATGGCACCGAGGCGCGCTTTGGCCGCAATACCGTGTTCGGCGCCGGGCAACTGGTCAACCAGGCGGTCTGCGTCGGGCAGAACACCCCGGTGCCCGGTCAGCCCGGCGTCACCCGCCCAAGCAACCCGCAGCAGGAATGCAACAGCCACGGCTTCTATACCAGCGACTCCTGGGGCTATCGCCTGCGCGGCAAGCTGGAATATCCCAACGTAATTGCCGGCATCAACCTTTCACCCAACCTGGCCTGGTCCCACGACGTCAATGGTGTAGGTCCCAACTTCGAGGAAGGCGACAAGGCCATCAGCCTCGGCGTGGACGCCGACTACATGAACACCTACACCGCAAGCCTCAGTTACACCGACTACTTCGGTGGAAAGTGGAATACCAACACTGATCGCGACTACGTCGCCCTCAGCTTCGGCGTGAACTTCTGATACTGCTCAGACGGAGATAATAAAAATGCAATCCAGCACTCTGATCAAAGCCTGCACGTTGACCCTCAGCCTGATCGCTTCCAGCGTGATGGCCGCTGTTTCTCCGCAGGAAGCGGCGCAACTGGGTACTACCCTGACGCCGCTGGGCGGTGAAAAGGCCGGCAATGCCAGCGGTACGATTCCCGCCTGGAGCGGTGGCCTCAAGCCTGGCGCGGCGCCGATGACCAACGACTTTCTCGGCAACCCGTTCGAAGGGGAAAAGCCGCAGTTCGTGATCACTGCCGCCAATGCCGCGCAGTACAAGGACAAGTTGTCTGCCGGGCAACTGGCGATGCTCCAGCGCTACCCCGACACCTACAAGATCCCGGTGTACAAGACCCAACGCACCGCGTCAGCGCCGCAAGCGGTGTATGACGCGGTAAAGAAAAGTGCGGTGACCACCGAAGCGACCAACGACGGCTATTCGTTGAAAAACTTCGAGCAGTCGCATTACTACGCGTTTCCGATTCCCAAGACCGGCCTGGAAGTGGTGTGGAATCACCTGACCCGTTCCCGTGGCACCAACTTCATCAACCGCCAGGCCCAGGCCACGCCGCAGGTCAACGGTGACTACACTATCGTAGACATCGAAATGGCGACAGGCCTGCCTTGGAAGATGGCCGACGCAAAACCGGAAGATGCCGCCAATATCCTGTTCTACGTCAAGCAGACAGTGACCGCGCCGGCGCGTATGGCCGGTAATGTGACCTTGATTCACGAGACGCTCGATCAGGTCAAGGAACCGCGTATGGCCTGGGCTTACAACGCTGGCCAGCGCCGAGTGCGCCGTGCTCCACAAGTGTCCTATGACGGTCCGGGCACTGCCTCCGACGGTTTGCGCGTCGCCGACAACGCCGACATGTACAACGGCGCGCCGGATCGCTACGACTGGAAGCTGATCGGCAAGAAGGAAATGTACGTTCCGTACAACAACTACCTGCTGCAATCGCCGAAGTTAAAGTATGCCGACATCATCAAGCCTGGCCACATCAACCAGGACCTGACCCGCTACGAACTGCACCGCGTGTGGGAAGTGGAGGGCACGCTCAAGCCTGGCCAGCGCCACATCTACGCCAAACGCCATATGTACTTCGATGAAGACACCTGGGCGGCGGTGGAAATCGACCAGTACGACGGTCGCGGTGCGCTATGGCGTGTCAGCGAAGGTTACCTGGTCAACGATTACCAGCAGGGTGTCGCTGTCTATGCCGCGATGGGGGTCTATGACTTGCTGGCCGGACGCTACCTGGTATCCAACCTGGGCAACGAGAACAAGCGCGGCACCGACTACGCCTACCAGCCGACCATGGGCGATTTCACTCCGGCAGCCTTGCGCAACGCCGGTATTCGCTAAACCAACCGAGCCATTGCTGTTCGTCCTCGCGAGAGGGCGAACGGCCTCCCCCTGTGCAACTGTTTCTTTCGCTGAATCTGGAGAAGAGTAATGTCGCAAAAACCTTATGTTGTCGGCGTCGGCATGATCCCGTTCGTCAAGCCTGGCACCAGCGGTACTTATGTAGAAATGGGCTCCGAGGCCATTCGCCTGGCATTGCAGGATGCCGGCCTGGATTACAACCTGGTCCAGCAAGCCTATGCCGGTTACGTCTACGGCGACTCCACCAGCGGTCAGGCCGCGCTGTACCAGGTGGGCATGAGCGGTATCCCAGTGGTCAACGTCAACAACAACTGCGCCACCGGTTCCAGCGCGTTGTTCCTGGCCCGTCAGGCCGTTGAAAGCGGCGCAGTAGAGTGCGCCCTGGCCTTCGGCTTCGAACAAATGCAACCGGGTGCATTGAAAGCCATATGGGGCGACCGCCCACGTGCCACTACCATCAAGACTCAAGGCATCATCGATGAACTGACCGCAGATGTCTCTGACATTCCGGGCGCTTTGCAGATGTTCGGCGGTGCCGGTCGCGAGCACATGCAAAAGTACGGCACGCAGATGAGCACCTTCGCCGCGATCCGCGCCAAGGCCAGCCGACACGCCGAAAACAACCCGCTGGCGCTGTTCCGCAAAGTACTCACCACCGAAGACGTGATGAACGATCAACTGATCTGGCCCGGCGTGATGACCCGCCTGATGGCCTGCCCGCCGACTTGCGGCGCCGCCGCGGCGATAATCTGCACCGAAGCCTTCGCCAAAAAACATAACCTGCGCACTGACGTAGTGATCCTCGCCCAATCGATGACCACCGACAAACCGGTGTGCTTCGAATCGCGATCCATGATCGAAGTGGTAGGTTTCGACATGGCGCAACGTGCAGCCAGGGAAGTCTACGAAAAGGCTGGCGTCGACCCGCTGGACATCCGCGTCGCCGAAATGCACGACTGCTTCGCCCACAATGAGCTGCTGACCTATGAATCCCTGGGCCTGTGCGATGTCGGCGGTGCCGAGAAGTTCGTGCTCGACGGCGACAACACCTACGGCGGCCAAGTGGTGACCAACCCATCCGGCGGACTGTTGTCGAAAGGGCATCCACTGGGCGCTACTGGTCTGGCGCAATGCTACGAGTTGACCCATCAACTGCGTGGGTCGGCGGACAAGCGTCAGGTAGAAGGCGTAAACGTCGCGCTGGCGCATAACCTGGGCCTGGGTGGTGCTTGCGTTGTGAGCCTGTACGGTCGCGGTTGATTCATCTGGCGGTGCATTCCTAAAGGGATGCTCCGGCAAACACGCTCCTTGTTTACCGGGCCGTGTGCCCGGTTTTTTTAATGCCCATGTTTCCCAACTGACAACAAAACCTGTGGGGCTTGCCCGCGAAGAGGCCGGCACATTCAACATCGCAGTCGATTGACCCGCCGCTATCGCGAGCAGGCTCGCTCCCACAAGGATTGCGCTGTTCAAAGCCTTGCCTGATCGGCACAAGGCCTTGCGCTCTTACGTTTCGCCCTCCGGCTGTTCATCGTTATATACAGGCAAAAAAAACGCCGGCCCTCATTGAGGACCGGCGTACTTGAAGAAGAGACGCGATGAGCGTCAACAACATCCCTTCACCGAGTTACTCACTCTTGGCGACCTGATCGACTTTCTGCATGCGGTTGGTATCCATCAACACCAGGCCGAAGGCCATGCCGTACATGATCCGGCCTTGCTTATCGACTTTCATCGGCGCGTACATGCCGTTGAAGATCGGGTCGCTGCCGGTGGCGATTTCCAGGACGGTTTTACCGGTATCCAGATCCATGCCGAGGTGGAAACCTTCGCCCAGTCGATCTGAATAGAAGCCGTTGATCAGCGCCATGCGGCTGCCACCGCTGATCATTGGCACGATGGAAATCGAACCGACATCAGTGCGCGTCCACAGGGTGTTCCACTGGTTCTTGGCGTGGTCCCACTTGTACATCGCCACACCACTCGGCGCCGGGCGGGTCATGCCGTTGAGCATGGTCACGTAGTAGCCGGACTTGGCCAGTACCGGTTTTTCCACGGCCGGGATGTTGTTGACCACGAAGGCATGGCTGTCATACACCGCGACCGATTGTTCCGATTGCACGGTAGGAACATCCGGCCCGAGGTCGACTTCACGCTGGTCGGCAACTCGCGGCGACGAAGTGCCGGGCTTTTGCTTCCAGCCAGCAGGGATCTTGTCGCGCCACATGGCGACCAGGTTCATCTTGTTCGCGCCGTCGGTGAACACCACCAGTTTGTCTTCATTCGGACCGTAGCCCATCAGGGTTGGGGTCGAACCGGTGCCATCAGCGATCTTGATCGAGGTGAAGCGCGGTCCGCGCTCATATGGGGCTTTCCACGCACCGCTGGCTTCGTCGGCGTGGATCTTGCCGTGCTTGTCGACCACCAGGCGGTACATGTTCTGGTTGGACGCAACGTACACGGCGCCACCACCGACTTCGGGACCTGTGGCAAAGGAGTTGAGGAACAACTCGTCGTTGCCTTCCACGCGGTAGCTATCGATCAGTTTCAGGGTCGTGCGATCAAGGGTCGCTACCGTGCCGCCCATGGTGTTGACCACCAGGAAGCCGTTCGGGGTCATGCCCATGCCGAAGGTCGCGTCCACCGGGACATTCATCCCGCGCTTGGTCTTCTCGTTATCGAACAAGGCATCCGGCAGTTGCACTTCCTGGGTGAGCTGCATGCCCGACTTCGGGTCTTTGTGATCGTTCTGGTCGATGCGGAACACGCGGCGGGCGCTGGCGCCGATGAAGGCGTCGTCGCGGGTCAGCAGCGAATAGATGGCCCCGCCCAACAACTGATCGGTGGTACCGGTCAGCATGCGGTTCGGTTGTGCGTTCATGTAGTCGAGCAAACCCTTTTCGTCCTTGGCTTCAAGGAACTTGCGGGTCTCGGCGGCTTGCTGCAAACGCTGTTCGGGTGTGATCGGCTGGTAGTTGGGCAGTTTGACCGGCAGGTCGACGCGGGCCACTTCCGTGAACTTGAAGTCGTCCTCGATCTTTACCTTGCGTAGCGAAAAACCGGCCCAGAACCAGTACAGGTCGGTATCGCCGACCTTGTCGGTGTACTGCACCAGGCTGCCCGATTCGTTGGGCAGTACGCGGTAAGCGTCCGGGGTGATCTTGTAGGTGCCCCGTGGCACGGCGATGTCGGTGCTGTCCGATGCGCCGTCGTTCCAGTGCGTCTGGTTGTTGTAGGACTGCGCCAGATAAGGGTTGACCGGTGCACTCTGGCCGGCAGTGGCCAATACCGGGACGGTCAGGCAGGTGGCCAGAAGCGCCCAATGTGAACGTAGAGCAAACATATTGTCGTCCTTTGTTTTGTTGTTATTGCCAGCGGAGGAAGGTCCAGAGTAGCGAGCCCTATTTCCGCCTATAGCCCCCCATGGCGGGGGGCAGGTTCGGGGTGAGGGCTCTGCTAGCGTATTCGCCATACTTTCGCGTATCGCGGGCTATCGAAGTCCCGTTGTCAGATCACGGCAAATAAGGAAAAAACAATGCTGTCGGGTATCAAAGTCGTAGAAATCTGTGGCATCGGCCCCGGGCCATTCTGTGCCATGCACCTGGCTGACCTGGGTGCGGATGTCATTGCCGTGGAGCGCGCCGAGTCTGTCTCGATCACCGGCGAAGCCAATGCTGCGGCCAACCCGCTGAACCGGGGCAAGCGCTCGGTGGTGGCCGACCTGAAAAGCACTGAAGGGCGCGAAGCAGTTCTCAAACTCATCGAGAGCGCCGACGTCCTGATCGAGGGCATGCGCCCCGGCGTCATGGAGCGACTTGGCCTCGGTCCGCAGGAATGTCAGGCACGCAATCCACGGCTAGTCTATGGACGCATGACCGGGTGGGGCCAGAACGGGCCGATGGCCAGCGCCGCCGGTCACGACAATAACTACATTGCGCTTTCCGGTGCGCTGTACCACAGCGGCACGGTCGGTGAAGCGCCTTCATCGCCCATCACCTTGATCGGTGACATCGGCGGTGGCGCGCTGTACCTGGCGGTCGGTGTGCTGGCCGGTGTGCTCAGTGCCCGGCAGACCGGCAAGGGCACCGTGGTCGACGCCGCTATCGTCGACGGCTCGGCGCACATGATGCAGTTGATGATGTCGCTGTCGCGCCGAGGCTTGCTCCAGGAGCAGCGCGGCAAGAGCGTCCACGACGGCTCGCATTTCTACGCTACTTATCGCTGCGCCGATGACAAGTACGTGGCGCTGGGCTCGATGGAGCCGCAGTTCTATGCGCTGTTGCTGCAAAAACTGGGGCTGCAGGATGACCCGCGTTTCGCCAAACAATGGGACATGAAGCGCTGGGACGAACTGCGTGGGCTGCTGGCCGATGTTTTCGCCATGCAGCCACGTGCGCACTGGTGCAACCTGCTCGAAGGCACCGATGTGTGCTTTGCCCCGGTACTCAGCCCGCGTGAGGCCTCGCAGCATCCGCATATGGTGGAGCGGGGTGTGTACTTCGAGCGCGATGGCATGCTTCAAGCCAGTCCGGCACCGCGATTCGATGGCCAGGTCGCGACACCAGGGGCGATTCCGACACGGGGTGCGCACACGGAGCAGGTTATGGCCGGGCTGGATGGCGATGACCTTGCCGCTGTCTGGCGGTCGTAGGTTCTGGAAATCCTGGAGGCCATGGTGCTGGCCGAAAGCTTGTTCGCTCTCGGGCGTTTTGACGAGGCAAGGCGTTGCCTGACGCAGGCGATCTGGCTTGCCGCGCAGCAGGGCGCGGACGCCGTGACTCCGGCGGTGACGGCGATGGAGAGCCTCATCGACTTGACGCAAGGCTCATTGGCAACGGCGCGCATTCGTCTGGAGTGTTTCTCCGTGGATTGCGCGCAGTTCGGGGTGGAGCAACTACCGGTCAGCGCACTTGTGCTATACGAGAGTGGCTCGCTGGATCAGGCACAACGGCTGCTCAGTCAAAACCTGCGTTACATCACGGATGACAGCCCAGTGGATACGCTGATCGTCACCCATATTCTTATGGCTCGTATCGCTTGGCTGCAGGGTGATATTTCCACCTGTCGTCGCCACCTCGCCTTATTGGAACAAAGCGGTCGCGACCGCGCTTGTCGACGCATCCAATGCTCGGTCTGGATCGAGCGCGCGCGTATGGCCACGCTGCAAGGTCGTGTCGAGGTCGCGGCTCAGGCGTTGGTTCACGTGGAGCGCTATGGCGACTGGGAGCATGCAGAAGCGCTCTTTTTT
>NZ_CATKQD010000017.1:0-40803 GCF_949768175.1 Pseudomonas sp. IT-P74
TTGCGGATGAATGGGGGTGGCAGGGAAGGCCGATCAGCACGATTGCGCCAATTTGGAACGATCAATCATTCGAACACTGGCAAAAGTCGATTCGTTGCGGGCCTGGTCCAGGGCTGTCAGCGGTCTGGTCGATGACTGCTGCGCAGTCGCAAGCGTTGCCGGTAGGCGACTCATTTCAGAGCCGGAACGCTCGTCGCTCGGTGGAACACCAAAGTACTCGCGGTAGCATTTGGAAAAGTGGGGTGTGGACACGAAACCGCAGACATACGCCAACTCAATGATCGACAGTGATGTTTGCTTGAGCAGTTGTCGCGCTCGAACAAGACGTAACCTCATGTAGTAGCGTGACGGCGTACAGTGCAGGTATTTCTGAAATAGCCGCTCTAGCTGTCGACGTGACAGATCAACGTATTGCGCAAGGTTATCCAGGTCGAGCGGTTCCTCGAGGTTGGCCTCCATCAACGCAACGATCTCCTGCAGCTTGGGCTGGTGAGTTCCCAACACGTGCTTGAGCGGAACGCGCTGATGGTCCTGTTCGTTGCGGATGCGCTCGTAGACAAACATCTCAGAGATGGCAGTCGATAATTCACGACCATGATCGCGACCGATCAGATGCAACATCATGTCCATAGGGGCCGTTCCGCCGGAGCTTGTGAAGCGGTTTCGGTCAAGGGTGAACAGACTCGAACTGAGCCTGACTCGCGGAAAAGCTTCTTGCATGGCGGCCAGAAACTCCCAGTGCACACTGCATTCATAACCGTCGAGCAGCCCGGCCTTGGCCAGTGCCCAACTGCCCGTGCACACGCCTCCCAGCCGTCTGGATTTACGCGCAAGGGCTTGCAGCCAGGTAATGTGCTCGCGGGTAATCACGTTCTGGATTCCAACGCCGCCGCACACGATTACAGTGTCCGCCACCAACGGATTGCTCCACGAAGCATCCGGAGTGATCGGCACGCCATCACTGGCCCAGACAGCCTCTCCACCGGGGCTGAACGTATGCCAGCGATACAGCTCTTGTCCCGACAACTGATTGGCCATGCGCAGGGGCTCTACGGCTGACGCCAGGGAAATCAGCGTGAATTTATCCAGCAGCAGAAAACCAACTGATTTTGTAGGGGTACTGTCGGACACGGTGGATTTCGATGACATCGGGGGGCATGCCCTCACAAAGAGCGATTACGGACTGAGACACAGGCGCTTGCAATACCCCCAGCCTTGGCGCGTGGGGGTATCAGGTTCGGCGCAACTACCGCCCTGTTTTTATCCCACCGACGTCGCCCTTGCATCCCGCGCAGGTTGACGCGATGTCACCAGACCGATAAAGGAAATTGCCAGCGCCAGGCCAATGGTCGAGCTCACTTCGCTACGGTGTTCCGGGGTGATCATCATCACCGCCAACGCTGCGCAAATGAACGCGATCACCAGCCAGGTGAGCCAAGGGAACAGCCACATGCGAAAGGCCAGTTCGACATTCCGCCGACGTAGCATCCGGCGCATCCGCAGCTGCGACACCGCAATGGCCAGGTACACCAGCAAGGCAATCGCACCGGAGCTGGCCAGCAGGAAGTCAAACAGCCCGGCGGGCATGAAGTAGCTCCACACGGTGATCGCTGCGCCCAGCACGGTGCTGGCGATGACGGCTGCCCGCGGCACGCCTTCAGAGGAGGTCGCCTTCAGCGCCTTCGGCGCATCGCCCCGACGGCCCAGCGAGTACAGCATGCGCGAGGCAATGTAGATCGAGGAGTTCATGCAACTGGCCACGGCGATCAGTACTACGACGTCCACCATGAACTTGGCGTGGGGAATGTTCATGATTTCCAGGGCCCGTTGATAGGAACCTACCGAGGCCAACAGAGGATCATTCCAGGGCACCACGGAGATGACCACGAAAATCGACAACAGGTAGAACACGCCGATGCGCCAGATCACCGAACGCGTGGCCTTGGCAATGTTCTGCGACGGGTTGTCGGATTCGGCGGCGGCGATGGTGACCGCTTCAGTACCAATGAAGCTGAACATGATGGTGATGAAGGCGCCGACTACCGCCGACAGGCCGTTGGGGGCGAACCCGCCATGTTCGGCCATCAGCCCGCTCAGTCCGCTGACTTCCCGATCGGGCACCCAGCCCATCAGCACGGCAAAACCCACGCCGATGAAACCGATGATCGCCACTACCTTGGCCATGGCGAACCAGAACTCGAATTCACCGTACTTGGAGACACTGAACAGATTGGTGATCACCAACGCAATGATCGACACCAGGGCGAACAGCCAGGCATCGATCTGGGGAAACCACTGGTTCAACACATGGCCGGCGGCCAGTGCTTCGATAGGAATCACCAGCACCCAGAACCACCAGTACAGCCAACCGATGGTAAAGCCCGCCCAACGTCCGATGGCCTGATCGGCATAGGTGGAGAACGAACCGGTGTCCGGGTTGGCCACCGCCATTTCACCGAGCATGCGCATGACCAGAACGACGAGCAGGCCTGAGAATAGATAGGCCAGCAGGACGGCCGGCCCGGCAGCTGCAATGGCATGTCCTGAGCCAACGAACAAACCGGCGCCGATGATACCGGCGATTGACAGCATTGTGACGTGACGAGGCTTGAAGCCCTGCGCCAATTGGCCACTCGAATCCTTGGAGCTCGGGCTGATCATTTTTTTTACTCTTTGGCGATCGACATTCAAGCGTTCTGAGTGAGGGGTGGGCGATCATGGGGGCTTGCTGTTGCCCCTCCTGAAAGCGACAGTCCTCAACGCTACTGTTCTAGAAGCTCTGTCACCGCGATGTGGCCACCGCAGTGAAAAGTTGCGCCACCTTACCCGGCTTGTCCGACAATCCAGATACCTGATCGCGCCACCTCCGTGCCTGATATCGACACGGGAAACTTTGCACTCGCCGTTGAGGCCGGGGGGGCGGAAGGCGCGCGCGACCAAGGAAAAATTCACGTTATCGGAGTATTGAATGCCGATGTCGCTCCTGAAAGAGATCGTTTCGCTGCCGCGACTGACCTGAATCCGCGCCATCACAGCCATTAAAAAAAGCGCCCCTTTGGCACCGATAACATCGTTTCTCGGCGGCGCTGCATTTCACTATATTGGCCACCAGATCCGGTGAGTGACTCAACATTCGCCACCCTCAGTGCGAGTAGTCTTTATGAATAAAAAACCAGACAACGCAGGGTTTGTTAATGCAGGTGCGGGAACCCGTGCCGTGTGGGGCGGGGAGCAGGTCAGGCATCCCTACAACGCCACTCAAACCCCCATCGTGGTCAGTGCCGCCTATGGTTATGACGACATCGATGTCTGGTACGACGTTGCGTTGGGTAAGGCGCCCGGCTTTATTTACAGCCGCATGAGCAACCCGACAGTCGAGACCCTCGAGGCAAAGATTCGCGAGTTGGAACTGGCCGAATCGGCCGTGGCTTTCAGCAGCGGGATGGCGGCGATCAGCAGCGTGCTCTACACCTTCCTGGCCCATGGCGATCGGGTGGTCTCGACCAGGGACAGCTATGGCGGCACCAACAAGATTTTCGAAGAGTTCCTGCCGCGCACCGGTGTGAACGTGACGTTGTGCGAGACGTTCGATCACGAAGAGATCGAATGCGAAATCGCCAAGGGTTGCCAATTGGTGTATCTGGAAACGCCAACCAACCCGACGCTGAAAATACTCGATATCGAGCGTCTGGTGGCTGCAGCCAAGCGCGTCGGTGCCATTGTGGTGGCGGATAACACCTTCGCCACGCCATTGAATCAGAACCCGCTGGCGCTGGGTGTGGACGTGGTCATTCACAGTGCCACCAAGTTTCTCAGCGGCCACGGCGACGTGCTTGGCGGCCTGGTGTGCGGTAGTGAATCACTGATGGCCAAGGTGCGTCATTACCGGGAAATCAACGGTGCGACGCTCGACCCGTTCTCCGCCTACATGATCATTCGCGGCATGAAAACCCTGGTGCTGCGCATGCGTCAGCAGCAACGCAGTGCCCGCGCGCTGGCCGAGTACCTCTGCGTCGAACCCTTGGTGGAGTCGGTCAATTATCCCGGTTTACCCGGCCATCCGAATCATGCGGTGGCGTGCGCGCAAATGTCCGGCTTCGGTGCCATCGTCAGCTTTGTCGTGGCGGGCGGCATGGACACGGTCAAAGTGCTCTTGCCACGACTGCGATTCGCCCACTGCGCGGGCAATCTCGGTGCGGTGGAAACCATCTACGGTCCGGCCCGCACCACCAGCCATGTCGAGAACACGCTGGAGGAACGCCTGGCTCTGGGTATTTCAGAGGGGCTGGTGCGGATCTCTGTCGGCATCGAAGACACCGACGATCTGCTCGACGACCTGAAACAGGCGTTCGCATTTGTCAGGGAGACGGGCAACGCACCCGCACCATCAAACACGCAATTTTCAATCGATGAAAGTTGCGCCGAAGCTGCAAACTGAAGCGTTAGCGTTAAACCTCACTGCAAGGATGTGAGTGGGGCGTTCATGAAGTGGAATAATAATAAAACTTAGTGGCGATCTGTTTTTTCTCTGCCCAGTCAGTCATCGCAGACGTTAATTCGCGCCCTAATAACTTTCATGAGAACAACCATGTCCATAAAAGAAGAACAACTTCATTCGCGTTCCGGTTTTAAACAGGAAATGCAAACACGGCATATTGTCATGTTGGCATTAGGTGGCGTCATCGGTACCGGGCTGTTTCTCACGTCTGGATATACGGTTAACCAGGCCGGTCCTCTGGGAGCGGTGATCGCTTACATCATTGGCGCGCTCATGGTTTACATGGTCATGATGTGCCTGGGCGAACTGGCGGTACAGATGCCGGAAACCGGTTCGTTCAGTACCTATGCCACCCGCTTTCTGGGGCCTGGCACCGGGTATACCGTCGCCTGGCTGTATTGGCTGACCTGGACGGTGGCCATCGGTTCTGAATTCACCGCCGCCGGTATCTTGATGGTGCGTTGGTTCCCGGATACACCGGTATGGATCTGGAGTGCGTTATTTGCCGGCCTGGTGTTTGTGACCAATGTGATTTCGGTGCGCTTGTTCGCTGAAACCGAGTTCTGGTTGTCTCTGGTTAAAGTGGTAACCGTCATCGTGTTTTTGATGATTGGCGGTGGCGCGATTCTCGGTTTGCTGCACATCGATCAGAGCCACAGCATCGGGTTGAGCAACTTCACTCGCGAAGGACTTTTTCCTACCGGCGTCATGCCGATCGCCATGACGTTATTGGCGGTGTCTTTTGCGTTCTCCGGTACTGAGTTGATCGGTATTGCCGCCGGGGAAACCAAGGACCCGCAACGCAACGTGCCGCGTGCCATCCGCACGACGGTGCTGCGCCTGGCGATCTTTTTCGTGGGGACCATTTTTGTCCTGGCGACGCTGTTGCCCCGTGAGCAGGCCGGCCTGGTAGAGAGTCCATTCGTGACTGTGTTCACCTACATCGGGATTCCCTATTCGGCAGACATCATGAACTTCGTGATCATCAGTGCCTTGCTGTCGGCCGCCAACTCCGGTTTGTATGCCGCGTCACGGATGATCTGGACGCTGAGTGATCAGGGTCACCTGCCCAAGCAATTCTCGGCACTGACGCGTATGGGCACGCCGCTCAACGCGATTATCATCAGCATGGCGGGCGGGGCTGCCTCGTTGCTCAGCAGTGTATTTGCCGCCGACACCATCTATCTGGCGCTGGTGTCGATCTCCGGATTGGCGGTGGTGGTGGTCTGGATGAGCATCGCCGCAAGCCAGATTGCTTTCCGCCGTCACTATGTGGCCAACGGCGGTGACATCCGCGACTTGAAATTCCGTGTCCGGGGTTATCCATGGGTGCCGTTGGGAGCGCTGGTCTGCTGCAGTCTGGCGTGTGTCGGGATTGCGTTCGATCCGGAGCAGCGAGTGGCGTTGTACTTCGGTTTGCCCTTCATCGCCTGGTGCTATTTCGTGTATTACATTACCCGCAAAAGCCGCGAGCGACGCTTGTCGGTTGCCCCCTTGGCACAACCGTCCGATGCGTTCTAGTCAGCGTCGACGGGATGGGCAAGCGTGCTCGGTGGAGGGGGCGTCCAAGAGGTTCAAGTCATGAAGCAAAAGACGCTACCCCCATTGAACTGGCTACGGGCATTCGAGGTGTCTGCCCGCTGCTTGAACTTCACCCATGCCGCCGAAGAACTGTTTTTGACCCAGGGCGCGGTCAGTCAACAGATCCGCCAACTGGAAAGCCACCTTGGAGTGGCACTGTTCAAGCGCTTGCCCCGTGGCTTGGGACTGACCGAGGAAGGCCAGGCTTATCTGCCGGTGGTGCAGGATGCGATCACGCGACTGGCCGTGGGGACCAACGAGATTTTTGGTCAGCACAAACGTCGACCGATCAAGGTGCGTGGCAGCCTGGCGTTCTTCGTGCACTGGCTGGCACCCAAGCTGGCGGGGTTCAGCCAGGCGCATCCGCATGTCGATATTCGCTACATCAGCAATATCTGGGTCAAGGAGCTGGACGGTGAAGATGACATGGAGATTCGCTGGGGCCACGGTCAATGGCCCGGCCTGGTGTCGCAGCGCCTGACCTGGGACACGTTGTTCCCGGTCTGCTCGCCGGACCTGATGGCAAGGTCGCCGCTGACGGTCCCGGCGGACGTGTCGCACCATCCGCTGTTGCATGTCCTGGGTTACGAAGAGGGTTGGGGTTACTGGTTGAACATGGTCGGAGCGGACAGCGTCGACTCCTCGACCGGCATGCAGTTCGACACATTGATTTCCACTTTGCGCATGGCCGAGTTAGGGCAGGGGATCGCCCTGGCGCGGTCCTCGATGGTGGAGGAGATGCTTCAGGACGGACGGTTGGTCGAACCCTTTACTCAGCGTATCGAAGCCAGCGAGTCTTTTTACCTTGTGCGCGGTTCCGGGGCCGAGCAGCACCCCGACGCGGTGATGTTTTCCACCTGGCTGGTCGAGCAGGCACATCGTTTCAAATGAATGGCCGGAGCCAACCATGCGTTATGTGAGTACCCGAAATTCGGCCGTGCAGGTCGACTTCGAACAGGTCGTATTGTCTGGCATTGCCCAGGACGGAGGGCTGTTCGTACCGCTGGAACTGCCGCTGTTTGAAGCGCAGGACATCGCCAACTGGTCGACCTTGCCCTATGACGAACTGGCCTACAGGGTGATCAGTCCGTTCGTGGGGGAGGCGATCTGCGAAACAGACCTCAAGCGCCTGCTCAAAGAGGCGGGCAGCCAATTCCGCCATCGATCCCTTGCACCTTTGCATCAGGTCGATCGTAACGAGTGGGTGCTGGAGCTGTTCCACGGACCGACTCGCTCCTCGAAAGATTTCGCCGCGCAGTTGCAGGCGCGGCTGGTGCCGTATTTTCTGCGCAAGCGCGGGCGTCGCGGGGTGGTGATCGGTGCCACCAACGGCGATACCGGGCTGGCGGCCATCGAGGCGTTCAAGCACTGCGAGGACACCTCTGTGGTGGTGTTTTACCCAGAGAAGGGCGTACCCCTGGACCAACTCCAGCATCTGCAAGCAGCGGCGCACCCAAGGGTTCATCAGTTTGCAGTGAATGGCAGCTTCGACGAGTGCCAGACCATCGTCACCCGGCTGTTCCGACAATGGCCGAATACGCAGCACGAGGCGATCAGTTTCAACTCCAGTAACTGGGTCAGTGTGTTGGCGCAACTGGTGTTCTACTTCCACGCCGTGTTGCAATTGGGAGGCGGCCAGCGACCGATTGGTTTCAGCGTACCGGCGGCGAGTTTTGCCGAGGTGTATGCCGGCTACACCGCGCAAAAAATGGGCCTGCCGATCACCCAGATGATTGTTGCGACCAACCAGAACGACGCGTTGCATCAGTTGTTCCAGAAGAACCACTACAGCAGGTCACGCGCCAACAAGACGCTTTCGCCTGCCATGGACCTGTCGATCTTTTCCAATCTGGAACGCTTCCTTTGGGAGCTCTACGGGCATGACGACCAGGCGGTGTGTGCGCTGATGGAGGGGTTCGAGTCCAGCGGCGAGATGGTCATCGCCAACGAGTTCTGGTTGCAGGCGCGGATGATCATCGACTCCTATGCGGTCAGTGATGAGCAGACGCTGACGGAAATCACTTCGCTGTATCGCGACACGGGATACGCCATCGATCCGCACACGGCCACTGGCGTGCTGGCCGCCAGGTTGTATCGGCGAAGCCTGGTGGCGCCCATGGTGACCCTGGGGGAAATCTCACCGGTCAAGTCGGCGGCACTGCTTGGCGAGTTGGGCATCAGTGTGGCGGGGCTGCACCCTGAGGTCGCGATGCAAGGACAGGCGCAGGTTTACCGGATTCAACCGGACGACCTCGATACCATCCATGAGCTGCTCGGCGCGCTGTGAAGGCGCGACAACAGGAGGCCAAGTGAAGCGAATTCTGGACCCTCTCGATGAACACATCATCGCTGAACTACAGCTCAATGCCAGGGCTGCACACGCCGAGCTGGCGGCCAAGGTCAATCTGTCACGCAATGCGGTGCGCCAACGTATAGAAAGACTCGAGCGCGACGGGGTCATACAGGGATATACGGTACGCACGGGGGAGGGGCGACAAGCCACGTCGAACATCAACGCGGTGATTTTCGTCTACCGCTACGACCGGATGCGGGGTGCGGAAGTGCTGCAAGCGTTGCGGGCCATTCCGGAAGTCATCCAGTGCGATGTCATGAGCGGCGAGTTCGACCTGATGCTGCGGGTGGGCGCTGCGAGCCCGCAGCGGGTACACAAGGTCTGGACTGAAATTGCCGCGTTGCCCGGAGTGGAAAATACCGTGACCTCCTTTGTGCTGTCGTCTGTCGTGTAGCGATTTTTCGTACCGCTAAAAGCCAACGTGTGTTGGCTTTTTTGCGTGCGCCCGATGGCTTCCAGGGCGCACAAGCCGGCGGACTCTGGCGTACCTGTAGGCAACGACGCGAGGCGTTGTAGCTTTCATCGAGTAACACTGACAGGCGTTGAACAGGCCCTATCTATAGGCCCAAAACCTGTAGGAGCGAGCTTGCTCGCGATGGTCGTCAACGATAACGCTGAAAGCCTGACACCCCGCGGCGTTCTCCGGTTTTTCGCGAGCAAGCTCGCTCCTACAGGGGGGATGTGGTGGTCAAGATTGGTCCGCCTCCTACCCGATTCCGAAGCTCTGTCCTGACACTGGTCAAAACGCCCACAAAATAGAGCAAATTGGCCTATTTCACTGCCTTGGGCCCAGCCCTAACCTAGTGCCCAACAACCCATCCCCCGGATCAAGGGCATAACAAAATGACTGAATACAAATTGGCGCTGGTTGGCTTTGGTGGTGTTAACCGGGCATTGGCTCAGCTGATTGCCGATCGTAACGAACAGTGGAAAACAGAACTGGGTTTCACCCTGAAAATCGTCGGTGTGACTGACTTGTTTCTCGGCTCGGTGATTGGCCGCGAAGGGCTGGATGCCAATGCGCTCGCCCAATTGCCGGCAGTCAAAGGTGCATTGGCGCAACTGTCGGGTGGCGACGTCACAGCCCTCAATGAAGCGGTGATCAAGGATTCCGGTGCGGACATTATTGTTGAAGCCACCTTCACCAACCCGGTGGACGGAGAACCGGCGACGACGTTCTGTCGTTGGGCGCTGGAGGGCGGCCAGCATGTCGTCACCACCAACAAGGGCCCGATCGCCTTGCACGGCGCCGAGCTCAAGGCACTGGCTCGACGCAAGCATGTCGCCTTTGAATACGAAGGCTCGGTCATGAGCGGCACGCCGGTTATCCGCCTGGCCCGGCAGGCGCTGGCAGGCAGCTCCATTGTCGGTTTTGAAGGCATTTTAAACGGCACGTCCAACTTCGTGCTCACCAGCATGGAAGGCGGCCTGGGGTTTGCCGAGGCCGTTGCCAAGGCTCAGGCGCTGGGTTATGCCGAAGCCGACCCGACAGCGGATGTCGAGGGGCATGACGTACGCCTCAAGGTGGTGATCCTGGCGAATGAACTGCTGGACGCGAAGCTGACGGTCAGCGACGTCACGTGCAGCGGCATTTCGTCCCTCAGCCTTGGCGATATCGAAAAAGCCCGGCAGGACGGTGCTCGCTGGAAGCTGATCGGGTCGGCGATGCGCCACGCCGACGGCTCGATCAGTGCCGGTGTCGAACCGCGGCTGTTGAACAACGACCATCCACTGGCCAGTGTTGGCGGCGCAACCAACGCGGTGTCGTTTACTTCCGAACTGCTCGGTGCAGTAACAGTTTCAGGGCCGGGAGCAGGGCGTACGGAAACAGCGTTTGCGCTGCTCTCGGACATCATCAGCATCCATCAATCCATTGCCCGCAACCAGGAGTAAACCCTGTGAAATTATCGCGCCTGGTTCTGGATATCGTGGAGCCGCCCATTGAAGTCTTTAACGCCTATGACGGTTCCGTCATCGGCAGCGTAACGAATGTCTGTGCGTCGCAAGTTCCGCAGTTGTTGGAGACAGGACGCAGTGGCGCACGAGCGTGCGCCGCGTTGGCACGTCATCGTCGGGCTCGCATTCTTGAGCAAGCCGCAATCGACATCGAACGTGATGCCGGCGTGTTTGCCAGGCTGATCGTCGACGAGGCCGGGAAGACCCTTAAACAGGCACAAAAGGAGGTCAAACGCTGCGTCAACACCCTCAAGCTGTCGGCCGAGGAGGCCAGGCGCAATGCCGGGGAGGTGGTGCCTTTCGACGCTTATGAAGGTTCCGAATCGCGTCAGGGCTGGTTTTCCCGTGAGCCTCTGGGTCTGATCGTTGCGATCACGCCGTACAACGATCCGTTGAACTTGGTGGCGCATAAACTCGGCCCGGCCATTGCCGGCGGTAACGCGGTGATTCTCAAACCCTCCGAGCTTGCGCCATTGTCGGCCATTAAACTGGTGTCTTATCTGGTCGCGGCAGGCTTGCCTGAATCAGTGGTCACCGTCGCCACCGGAGGCGCGGAACTGGGCAAGGCGTTGGTCGCCGCCCGTGAGGTGCGGATGATTTCCTTCACCGGCGGTTTCGTCACCGCAGAGCAGATCGCCCGCACGGCCGGGTTGAAGAAACTGACCATGGACCTGGGCGGCAATGCGCCGGTCATCGTCATGGGCGACTGTGACCTTGAGGCGGCTGTCGAGAGTTGCGTGTCCGGAGCCTTTTGGGCCGCGGGGCAGAACTGCGTAGGCACTCAGCGCTTGCTGATTCAGGCGTCGATTTATGAAGCGTTCCGGGAGCGTTTTGTCAGTCAGGCCCGTGCGCTTGTGGTCGGCGATCCATTGCTGGCCGACACCGATATCGGCCCCATGATTACTGCGCAAGCCGCGCAGAATGCCGAGCAAGTGGTGAACGAGGCCTTGCAAGAGGGCGCCACGTTGCTCTGCGGCCATCGGCGTGCGGGATCGTGCTACGCCGCCACCGTGTTGGAAAACGTCGACCACGCCAGTCGACTCTGGCGCAATGAGGTCTTCGCTCCGGTGGTGGTATTGCAGCTTTTCGAAACCTTCGATGAAGCCATCGCGTTGGCCAATGAACCCGAATACAGCCTGCATGCCGGGATCTTCACCAATGATCTGGCAACCGCGATGAGCGCCGCACGGAGGATCGAAGCCGGGGGAGTGATGATCAACGACTCTTCCGATTATCGCTTCGATGCGATGCCGTTTGGCGGTTCCAAGTACGGCAGCCTGGGCCGGGAAGGGGTGCGGTTTGCCTACGAGGAAATGACCCAACCCAAGGTGGTGTGCCTTAACACGTTGGGTTAGTCGATTCGCGGCCACGAGCGAAATCAGGTTACTAGCTTCAAACAATGGCGATTCAGTGATCAAACACTTCACGAATCGTGACGTATTGGAATTTCTTCGGCCCCAGAACGCCTTTGGTAAATGAAAACTGGAGGCAGCCAAATGGATCTAGTCGCCCAGCTTGGCCCAGAATTCTTCGGCAGAGGGGCTGATTGGGGCCGTGGGACGCGTGAGATGAATCTCCAAGGGAATATCCCAGCTTTCGTCGAGCGCCCTGACAAGCCGACCGTCAGCCATTTCTTGTTCTGTCAGGCTTTTGGGTAACCACGCAACTCCCTTGCTTTCCAAGGCCATGGACATCAGCACTGCTGCAAGGTGGCTACTAAAAAGAGGCTTGAGGTTAAGGTAGTCTTCCTTGCCGTGGAGTCGGTGAGCGACGATGCGGCCTAGACCCGATTCGTGGGTGTATGCCAAGTAGGGCAGTGTTTCTGGTGAGGTACCAAAATTGGCAGAGGCACTCGCCAATGGCACGAGTACATCCTCTCCAACTTTCTTCCCAATGAACTGATCAGGGGCTAGCAAGGGGGGGACGTCAGGATGGCGATGGCAAAGCAGGAACTGAACCTGGCCGTGAATCAGCATCTGCTCACAAACAGCCATGCTATCTGAGTGCAGTCGTACAGCATCTATCGGGGCGCCATTTTCCGTATTTCTCAGCCATCTCGGGAAGAAGGTGAATGACAGGGAGTGGGTGGCTGCGAATTGCAGCGTTTTGGCGGCCATCCCAGCCACCTCCTGTGCCTCTGTGCGCATCCTGTACAAGCGTCGTGCAGCCTCCTGAGCACTGGGCAAAATCTGCCTTCCAGCCTCGGTCAGAGTTGCTCCCTGAGGCGTTCGCACAAACAACTCCACGCCCATCCAATTCTCCAGTGAACGGACTCTGCGGCTGAAGGCCGGCTGAGTGACGTGGCGCGCTTCAGCGGCACGAACAAAGCTGCCGTATTCCGCAAGCGCTGAAAAATCTTCAAGCCAGACGAGTTCCAAGGGCAATGCCTCCTGTGCATAGGGCGCGGCATTAATAGCATTGGGCGGGTGTCATCGCAAAGCATAACGTGGGGGCCACCAACAACAAGAGGAACCCGTCATGCGTATCGTAGACATCCGTGAAAAAACCGTCTCTATCGCTTCTCCAATCGCCAATGCCTACATCGATTTTTCGAAAATGACCTGCTCGGTTGTCGCTGTCGTCACGGATGTAATTCGCGACGGTAAACCTGTCATCGGCTACGGCTTCAACTCCAACGGTCGCTATGGTCAGGGCGCACTGATGCGTGATCGCTTCTTGGCGCGTATCACGGAAGCTGACCCAGATACTCTCGTCGATCATGAGAACAACAACCTGGATCCGTTCGCCATCTGGAAAACCCTGATGACCAACGAAAAGCCAGGTGGCCACGGCGAGCGCTCAGTCGCAGTCGGTACCATTGATATGGCTGTGTGGGATGCCGTTGCGAAGATTGAAGGCAAGCCCCTGTATCGCCTGCTGGCCGACCGTTACCGTGGCGGCGTGGCAGATGACAAGGTTTGGGTCTACGCCGCGGGGGGCTATTACTACCCTGGCAAAGACCAGACCAAGCTCAAAGCAGAAATGCAGAGCTATCTGGATCGTGGCTACGACGTCGTCAAGATGAAGATCGGTGCGGTTCCTCTGGACGAAGATATCCGTCGCATCGAAGCGGTACTTGAAGTGGTCGGTGATGGTCGTCGACTGGCTGTCGATGCCAATGGCCGCTTCGATCTGAAGACAGGTATTGCGTACGCTGAAGCCATCAAAAAGTACAACCTCTTCTGGTACGAAGAAGTTGGCGATCCGCTGGACTATGAACTGCAGGCTGAGCTTGCAAACCACTATGAACTGCCCATGGCTACTGGTGAAAACCTGTTCTCCCATCAGGATGCTCGTAACCTGCTACGCCACGGTGGTATGCGCCCTGATCGCGATTACCTTCAGTTCGACTGCGCCCTGTCATACGGACTCGTCGAGTACATGCGTACCCTGAAAGTGATGGAAGAAATGGGTTGGTCTTCCCGCCGCGTAGTTCCGCATGGTGGCCACCAGATGTCCCTGAATATCGCAGCGGGCCTGCACCTGGGCGGTAACGAATCGTACCCGGACGTGTTCCAGCCTTTCGGCGGTTTCGCTGACGGGATTCGTGTGGAAAACGGCTATGTCGGTCTGCCGGATATTCCAGGTGTCGGCTTCGAAGCCAAGTCAGCCTTGTACGCAGTGATGCGTGAGCTGGGCGAAGGCTGATAGCCCTCGAACTGCGGTCTTTTTCAAGAGGCCGCAGTTATCAGGCGTCACCCACTGACGTTACGCCACATGCCCATCACAAAAATAAAATGAGGTGCTTCCGTGGAAATCTCCAAGACTCGCTGGTACAGCCAGCTGTATGTGCAGGTGCTGATCGGTATCGTAATCGGTGCAGCGATTGGTCACTTCGAACCGCAATTCGGAGCCAAGCTTCAACCTTTTGCAGACGGCTTTATCAGACTCATCAAAATGCTGTTGGCCCCTATTATTTTTGGCACCGTGGTTGTCGGTATCGCCAAGATGGGCAGCATCAAAGAGGTAGGGAGAATTGGCGTTAAATCGCTGCTCTACTTCGAGATTCTTTCAACCATCGCCCTGGTCATCGGCCTTGTTGTGGTTAACGTCGTAAAGCCAGGCGTTGGGATGAACATCAATGTTGACGCACTGGATGGCAGTGCCATCGCCAAGTACAGCCAAGCTGCCAGTGAGCAGGGTGGCACCGTCGATTTTTTCATGAACATCATCCCTCAAACTTTTGTCGGCGCGTTTTCGAATGGCGTCATGCTCCAGGTCATCCTGCTTTCGGTCTTGATGGGGGTTGCCCTGGTTCAAATGGGGGAAACCAGCAAACCGCTGATCAATACGATCGACCTGTTCCTGCAAGGGCTGTTCAAAATCGTGGCAATGGTCATGCGGCTGGCTCCACTTGGTGCCGGTGCCGGTATGGCATTCACTATCGGCAAGTACGGGATCGGTACGCTACTGTCGCTCGGCCAGTTGCTGATTGCGCTCTACGTCACCACCCTGATCTTCATTGTGGTGGTGCTTGGAACGGTTGCCCGATGGTCAGGAATGCCTTTATTACAGTTTCTCCGGTACTTCAAGGACGAGATTCTCATCACGCTCGGAACCTGCTCGACTGAGGCTGTGCTTCCGCGAATGATGGTGAAACTTGAAAAGCTGGGCTGCAAGAAGTCGGTGGTTGGCATGGTGCTGCCAACTGGATACACCTTCAATGCGGATGGCACCTGCATTTACCTCACCATGGCGGCGATTTTTATCGCACAGGCAACCAATACGCCGCTGACGTTTATGGATCAGATGATTCTGTTGGGTGTTTTCCTGCTGACGTCGAAAGGCTCGGCTGGTGTGGCGGGTGCCGGGTTCATAACCCTTGCGGCAACACTTACAACCATCCACTCCATTCCGTTGGTAGGCCTTGTCCTGCTCTTGGGCATCGACAGGTTCCTCAATGAAGCGCGAGCAGTTACCAACCTGATTGGCAACGGTATCGGCACCATCGCCATTGCCAAGTGGGACAACTCGTTCGATGTAGAAGCCTGTGAGCGTGAAATCGCCGCGATGAAAAACGCAAAGGCGGAGCGTAGAGCGTTAGCAATGCAAAAGTAATCAACATCGCTTACCCGGTCATTCCTCTTCGGATAGGGCGCAATGACCGGTAGCTATTCGATGCCTCGTTCACATAGAACCATTCAAGCGAAGTTCTCAGTTGAATTGCGATGGAGCCGAAAAAATGATTGAGCGATCCCATCACGAACTACGTAAGGCGTTCGGTGATTTGCTTCATGGAACAGTCTGTAAATTTGCCGCATCCGTGTTCGATCCGATCTCCGTTCGAATGGCTTCTGACCTTGGTTTTGAGGTCGCTATCCAGGGTGGATCCGTCGCCTCGCTTCAAGTGCTTGGTGCCCCTGACATCTCGCTGCTCACTCTCGATGAATATGCAGAGCAAGTTTCCAGGGTTGGTCGCGCCAGCCAAATCCCAATCATTGGGGACGCTGACCATGGATTCGGAAATGCGCTCAATGTGATGCGAACAGTCACCGAGCTGCAGAAGGCCGGTGTTGCCGCGCTTACGCTAGAAGACACCCACCTACCGGCCAAGTACGACGAGCAATCGAACGTGCTCATCAGTATGGAGGAGGCCGCGAGCAAGATTTACGCTGCACGATTTGCCCGGTCAGATGATGCACTTAGCATCATCGCCAGGACGAATGTGGCCGTTACCACTTTGGAAGATTCCGTTGCACGCACCAAGGCCTATCAAAAAGCTGGAGCCGACGCGATTTGCCTCGTCGGAGTAAAGGATTTCCAACACTTGGAGGCGCACACCTCGCATCTTTCAGTGCCAATCATGCTGATTAATTATGGAAACCCTGCACTGAGCGATGTTGAGAAGCTGAGCGCAGCCAATGTGCGGATCGTGGTCAATGGGCATGCCCCATTTTTGGCTGCGATCAAAGCAAGTTACGAGGCATTGCGCGAGCAGAGCGGATTCAAAGGCGCAGAGCTATCCCTTCCAGAGCTGCTTTCAAAGTACACACTCTCGGACAATTACCGAGAGTGGGCAAAGACCTACTTGAAGTCAGAACACGATTCGAATTGAGCTTGAAACTGATGAAATAAAGCGTCATGAAAAAGACAGTCCTGGCCTTCAGCCGCGTCTCACCCAGCCTGCTTGTAGTGGTCAACTAATCCCGGACACGACGTTAAGTTTTTCTTCGGCCCGAGCCGGTACCGGTGCTCGTCATCGACAAAGGCCTGCCGACAGCGGGTCTGCTAGCCCACGTCTTGATGACCAGGTTCGCCGACCATCTGCCGTTGCATCGCCAAGACGGTTTACCCGGATGACGATGAACGCATTGCTGCATTTAACAGGCATCTCCGCCGACCCGTTGGCGCCTCTTACACACTGCTGTACCGAAACACGGTCGCACTCCAATACTGGTTGCCGGTACCTTTTTGGCGAACCCATCCTTCGGCTACCAGTTGATTGGCGATCATTCGATTCATGATGCCATGACCGAGCAGCAGAACCGGTCCATCGCTGGCAAGGGACTGCAATCGTTTGGCTGCCACACTGGCGCGCATCCTCGCAGTGCCGGCGGATTCGACGTTGCGTGAGTAACCGCACAGCCATAAGACTCGAAGGATAAATGCCCAGGTAAACGGCGATAGCCGCGGCCGTTTCCAATGACCACAAGGCAGTTGTGCTTCGCAGAAAAGTGCGGCGACCAGTGCAGGCTTCAGGCCGAGCGCCTGGACGGAGGTCAGCGCACGAGGCGCGCTGCTTGAAACAATCACCGTGGCGGTTGCGGCGAGTTGCATGCTGGCAGGCGGGACCGGGTGGTGGGTAATTTCGGATCGGTTGTATTGCTCGATCCAGTCTTTCATCTCGAGCGCTGAGATTTTGTCGGTTGCGGCCAGTTTTGGCTGGCCGTGACGCATCAGGATTATTTCCCGGTTCACAAATTTACGTCCTTGTTCTGGCGTGTGGTAAATGACCAGGAAGTGCGGTCTCGGGAACTCAAGGTACGCCTCGCGTGCCAGCACTGTGCTTTTCAAACCAGCCGTGATCGCGGTACCACGCCACGGTGTCAGTAATTGTCAGCTCCAGCGCCCGGAAACTCAGGCCAAGCTCATGCTCGCTCTTTCGGTGGTTGAAGCAGGTGCGCTCCTCCTCTCGTATTAACAGGCGCAACGTAGCCATGCTTAGCAGAATGGGCTTGCCGGTCAGGCGCGCATAGATCTCCTGCACAGCCGCCAAAGTGTATAGAAAGGGCAGCGGTAGTTGTCGAACGGGCGTCTTGACGCCAGCGATACGTCCTAGAACAGGGACCAGCTGACCCATCGTCATATGCCGGCCCGCCGCGAGATAGCGCTCACCTCGTCGGCCGTGTTTGGCGGCAGCAATCAGCGCCCATGCCACATCACGGGCATCGACAACGGAGAAGCTGCCAGGGATCAGCCCGGGCAACTTGCCGTTCACGACATCGTTGACCAATTGTCCCGAGGAGGTTGGGCCAATATCGGCAGGGCCCCACATCCAACCGGGCAGGACCATGCAGGCATGCATCTCGGGATGTGCTTCCAGGAACGACAGGACGACACGGTCGGCGAGGATCTTGCTGCGGTAGTAGTCATCCGCGTCGGCATCGGCCCGCAGGCATGTCTCATCGATGGACGCGCCAGGTGCGCCGTCGAGCACGGCAATGGAAGACGTATGGATGAACCGTCGTATACCGGCGCGGTAGGCCTGGTTAAGCAGGTGCCGCGTACCAGACACATTGATCTTTTCGAGTTCTTTCCAGTGGCTGCCACCCTTGTAGTTGTCGCGAAAGAACGCTGCGGTGTGAAACACCGTATCGCAACCTTGCAGCGATGCCGCGAAAGCGTCGACATCGGCCATGTCGCCCACGACCAGCTCCACCCCCGGCAGATCGTTGAACTGCTGTTCACCTTTGGCTCTTGAGCGGACCAGGCCTTTGACCGTGTAGCCACGAGCGACCAATTCACGCACCAGGTTGTTGCCCAGCAAGCCGGTTGCTCCAGTAACAAATGCGCTACGCATGGCTCAATCCTCACCCTGTTCGGCTAACGGCATCAACACCGCACTGTCGAAGAAGACCTCTTCACGGATGGCCAGTCCGTCTTTGAAGGTGAGGTGTGCGGCGTAGTGCACGGTAATATGGCGTCCATGGGGTGCAATCACCCGGCCTGGCAGCACCAGGGGTGCGGCGAAGGTGCCGGTCAGTAAGGCCGTCAGCGCCAAAAGATCGTCAGCGACCATGAATGGGGTGAAGGCCACCTGGGCATCGGGGAACGCGTAGAACAGCGCAGTCTCTCTTTTGCGCATGGCGTCGCGACCGGTTTGAATCCCCATGCCGTCGAGGTAGATGAAGTCTTCGCTAACCAACGCAAGCATCGCCTCCACATCACGGCAATTGAAGGCGCTTGAGGCGCGTTGCGCATAGTCGTTGGGGCCAGTCGTCATTACAGTCCATTCCATTCGTTTCGAGGGCCTGTAGATATACCTTTGAGGCCTCTGCCGAAAAACAGCGACTACTGCATAATGGATTTGCACATATGCAGACCAGGGAGGAAAGGACGCATGGCGTTGCAAGCAAATTGGGACGATCTTCGTCTGCTGTTGGCAGTCTCGCGGCGTGGCAGCTTCCTTCAAGCTGGCCAGTTGCTGGGTATTGCGGCGTCTACCGTGTCCCGCCGCCTGACCCAACTTGAGGTCGCACTGGGCGAGCCGCTCGTTGAGCGGGGCGTTGAAGGATGCTGGTTGACCTCGCGGGGCCAATCCCTCGTGGAAGTTGCCCAGGCGGCGGAAGCGGGCTTGAGGCGTCAAACCGCTGCTGGCCTATCCGAGCTACACACAGAGCTGTCTGGCAGTGTCCTGGTCAGTGCAGGTGAGGGGTTCTCGTCTTGTGTGCTGGAAGCCGCGAGTCGTTTCACTTCTGTACACCCGCGTTGCTCGGTGGAGCTGATGGTCACCGCCGACTTTCACAAGATCGTCCGCGGCGTGGCAGACATAGCTGTACGTACAGCTCATCTGGGTGAGCCGTCGCTGATTTATCGACCCATAGGCCGGCTCGCCTACGGCGTCTTCGCTGATGCAGGTTATCTGAAGCGGTTTCCAGGGGTGACCCCGGCCACTGCACTCAATATTGCCTTGCTTCCCCCGCTGGACATGTTGCCGCAAATGCGTGCGGCAAAGGCCGGTGGTCTGGACCGCGCGCAGATCAGCGTGAACTCGTTCGCCGTGCAGCTCGAATCGGTGAGGCGAGGCATGGGGGTGGCCGTACTGCCCCGTATAGTGGCGAAGGATCTGATCGGGTTGTTCCCGGATCTCCACCTTCCGGATATGGAAGTCTATCTGGTGACCCGGCCTCAGGCATTAAAACAGGCCCACATCAAAGGTTTTTTTGCCATTCTGGAGCAGGTGCTGCTCGAAACCCTGTCCATGGAAAATGTCGAAGGGTACCTCTGAGGGGGGTGATCCGTGAGTATCGGAACAATAACGATCTCTACTGCGTCCGGGCCACCGTGCAATAGCCTGGGTTTTGCGATGAGCGTGGAGCGCTTATCGTAATGCAGTGTAAGGCAGTGCGCAAAACCCGCCACATCCAGGGTGAAATGAGGGGTTCGCAAGGTGTTGGATAGAACACCACCGAGATAACTCACTAAACGTTTAATCCAATGAAAAGAGTGTGCGGGCACATCTAGAATAAATGTGAGAAGTGCGAAGTAGTCTACAAAATAAATTTACCATTATTTAATAATTAAATTGTCGATTGTCAGACAATTATTCCGCTCCGCCTATTTTTAGATAACAGGGCCTACATCATGCCTATTGTTTCCGGGCATTTGCTTGGGCAACACAATTTGACGTCAAAAAAGTAGTAGACGTTTGATTTCGAATTGTGTCAGTTTTCTTTCGCCTTCAATGGGCGAGTGATAAGGCAATCTCGCCAGAGATTGTCGCTATCTGACAAAAACTGTTCCATAGCTAAACAAGGAAGTGTGTTTATGTCGAAAGTAAAAGTCCACGCTATTGATTCCGCCGAACAGGCATTCCAGCCATTGCAAGCATTGGCTGTAGCCAGTTCGGCTTTCAACCAGATCAATAGCTTCAGCCATCAATATGATCGGGGTGGCAACCTCACGGTCAATGGCAAACCCTCGTTCTCCGTCGACCAAGCCGCCACCCAATTGCTGCGCGACGGTGCTGCCTACCAGGACAAGGACGGCAGCGGCAAAATCGAACTCACCTATACGTTCCTGACCTCGGCCTCGTCGAGCACCCTGTACAAGCACGGGATTACCGGGTTCAGTCAGTTCAGCGCGCAACAAAAAGCCCAGGCTGTGCTCGCCATGCAATCCTGGGCGGACGTGGCCAATGTCACCTTCACTGACAAGACTGCCGGCGGCGATGGTCACATGACCTTCGGTAACTACAGCGGCGGCCAGGATGGCGCAGCGGCGTTTGCTTACCTGCCTGGCACGGGCGCCGGTTATGACGGAACTTCCTGGTACCTGATCAACAGCAGCTACACGCCCAACAAGACCCCGGACCTGAATAACTATGGCCGGCAAACCCTGACCCACGAAATCGGTCACTCCCTGGGCCTGGCCCACCCTGGCGACTACAACGCCGGCGAAGGCGCGCCGACCTACAACGACGCGTCCTACGGGCAAGACACCCGCGGCTACAGCGTCATGAGCTACTGGAGTGAAAGTAATACCAGTCAGAACTTCAGCAAGGGGGGCGTCGAAGCCTATTCGTCCGGCCCGCTGATGGACGATATCGCAGCCATTCAGAAGCTCTACGGCGCCAACACCACGATCCGTACCGGCGACACCACCTACGGCTTCAATTCCAACGCCGGACGCGATTTCCTCAGCGCGTCTTCATCGTCGGATAAAGTGGTGTTCTCGGTGTGGGACGCGGGCGGCAAGGATACTCTGGATTTCTCCGGTTTTACCCAGAACCAGAAGATCAACCTCAATGAAGCCTCGTTCTCCGACGTTGGCGGCATGGTGGGTAACGTCTCCATTGCCAAGGGCGTCACTGTCGAGAACGCTATCGGCGGTTCGGGCAGCGACCTGCTGATCGGCAACAACCTGTCCAACGAGCTGAAGGGCGGTGCCGGCAACGACATTCTTTACGGCGCTGGTGGTGCGGACAAGTTGTGGGGCGGCGTCGGCTCGGACACTTTCGTGTTCGCGGCCAGCAGCGACTCGAAACCCGGTGCGGTCGACCAGATCCTCGATTTTGTCAGCGGCCTGGACAAGATCGACCTGACCGGCATCACCAACGGCGCAGGCCTGCACTTTGTCAGCGCATTCACCGGTGCGGCAGGCGATGCGGTGTTGAGCAATTCGGGCGGTAACAGCCTGTTGTCGGTGGACTTCTCCGGGCATGGCGTGGCTGACTTCCTGGTCAGCACCGTGGGCCAGGCGGCGTACTCTGACATCGCGGCGTGATGTGACGTGAGAAAGGAGGACGGCGCTTCATGCGCCGCCCTCTGTCCTCGCTGCGAACAAAGTTACGGTGGGGAGTAAAACGTCCTATGACGCAACGCGTCTTTACCTGCAAAAAAAGCGTATGGCTTTCGGCGACGCTGATGATGTTTTTTGGAGATGTAACCATGGCAAACAGCCTGAAATTAGCGGACCCGTCGGAACTCGCCGGAAAATGGCAAGTCCGGGAAGGCTCGTCCGCGTTGTTGCAGGACCGACAGTCAAATGGTTGCCTGATTGAATTGAAACTGGACCATACGCTGGGCGGGCAACTCGATTGTATGGTGCGCTGGCTGGGGCAGGCTCCCTCCGGCTGGTTTCCCGAGCCGGACGGGATTGCGTTGACTAACCATGAAGGTTCGAAAACAGCATTTTTCAGTCGACAGAAGAGTGAGTTTTATAAGCTGACATTGCCTGTTGGATTCAATGTGTCGCTGCAGCGAGCACCAGAGTAAAAGCATCAGGTCAAGTTGGCGGCCCAATGCCTCTATCTAAAAAGCGGGTCTGTTCGTTTAACGAATGGCGTAATGGGTTGTGCCTGTGAGTAATCAACTCAAGGAAGATTAATGAAGATGGCGAAGACCACTCCTGCTGCACCGCTAGTTCGAGCGCTTGGTGATTACAAGGGTATTTTGATTAGCGTCGCCAGTTTCACCGCACTGATCAATGTTCTGATGTTAGTGCCCTCTATTTACATGCTTCAGGTCTATGATCGGGTCTTGTCTTCGCAAAATGAAACGACATTGGCCATGTTGTCGCTGATGGTTGTCGGGTTCTTTGCCTTTATCGGTTTGCTGGAAGTTATTCGCAGCTTTATCGTCATCCGTATTGGCAGTCAGTTGGAGCGGCGCTTCAACCTGCGGGTCTATCAGGCGGCTTTCGAACGTAATCTTTTCAAGGGCGAGGGTAACGCAGGGCAGGCATTGGGCGACCTGACGCACATCCGTCAGTTTGTCACCGGCCCGGCGTTGTTTGCCTTCTTCGATGCGCCTTGGTTTCCGGTCTACCTGTTCGTGATCTATCTGTTCAACGTCTGGCTCGGGGTCTTTGCCACGGCGGGTGCGGTGCTGCTGATCGGGCTGGCCTGGCTCAATGAGGCGATGACCAAAAATCCCTTGGGCGAAGCGGCGGGTTTTTCCCAGAAGTCCAGCCAACTGGCCACCAGTCACCTGCATAACGCCGAAACCATCCAGGCCATGGGCATGCTGGGGGCTTTGCGCAACCGCTGGTTCCAGGTGCATTCAGCTTTCCTCGGCCTGCAGAACCTGGCCAGTGACACGGGTGCCGTTATCAGCTCCTTGAGCAAAACCCTGCGCCTGTGTCTGCAGTCCCTGGTACTGGGCCTTGGCGCCTTGCTGGTGATCAAGGGCGACATGACTGCCGGGATGATGATTGCAGGTTCCATCCTGATGGGCCGCGTCCTGAGCCCCATCGATCAGTTGATCGCCGTGTGGAAACAGTGGAGTGGCGCCAAACTCGCTTACCGCCGTCTCGATGCCTTGTTGCAAGCGTTTCCACCGAGTGACGAAGCCATGGCGCTGCCGGCGCCGAAGGGCCAGATCAGTTTCGAGCAAGTCAGCGCAAGTCCTCCGGGGCAACGTGCGGCGACCCTGCATATGGTCAATTTCAGCCTCGCTGCGGGGGAGGTGCTGGGGGTGCTCGGCGCTTCGGGTTCCGGCAAGTCGACATTGGCCCGGGTGCTGGTCGGTGTCTGGCCGACCCTCGGCGGTACGGTGCGGCTCGACGGTGCGGATATCCATCGCTGGAACCGCGACGACCTCGGTCCCTACATTGGGTACCTGCCACAGGACATCGAATTGTTCAGCGGCAGCATCGCGCAAAACATCGCGCGGTTCCGCGAAGCCGATGCACATAAAGTCGTTGAAGCCGCGCAGCAGGCCGGCGTCCATGAACTGATCCTGCGTTTGCCCCAGGGCTACGACACCGTACTCGGCGAGGACGGCAGCGGTTTGTCCGGTGGGCAGAAACAACGCGTGGCGCTGGCCCGTGCGCTGTATGGCCAACCGAGCCTGGTGGTGCTGGATGAACCGAACTCCAACCTCGACACCGTGGGCGAAGCGGCCCTGGCCGGTGCGATCGCACAAATGAAGGCCCAGGGCACCAGCGTGATTCTGGTCACCCATCGCTCCTGCGCGCTGGCCCAGGCCGACAAGCTGCTGGTGCTCAATGACGGTCGCTTGCAGGCATTCGGCCCGAGCCAGGAGGTACTCAAGGCACTTTCCGGCGTCCAGGAACAGCAACGTGAAAAAGCTGCACAGACGCCGGGCGGGCTCAGCATGAGCCGGCAGTATCAGCCCACGACAAGGAACTCGGGTGTATGAGCCGCGCACACATGAACAGTCAAAATGAAGCCACGATGGAACACGATTACCTCGCGGAACGTCCTGAGCGCGACGCACGTTACTTTGCCCGGCTGGGCTGGATTCTGGCGATCGTCGGCGCTGGCAGTTTCTTCGCCTGGGCCAGTCTGGCGCCGCTCGATCAGGGCATTGCGGTGCAAGGCACGGTGGTGGTGTCGGGCAAGCGCAAGGCGGTGCAATCGATGAGCAGCGGCGTCGTTAGTCAGATTCTGGTGCGCGAAGGTCAGGTGGTGAAACAGGGCCAGCCGCTGTTCCAGCTCGACCGGACCCAGGTCGCCGCCGACGTGCAATCCCTGCAAGCGCAATACCGCATGGCCTGGGCCAGCCTGGCGCGTTGGCAGAGCGAGCGGGACAACCTTAAACAAGTGAGTTTCCCCACCGAGCTGAGCAACGATCCCGATCCGCGCCTGGCGTTGGTGCTGGAAGGCCAGCGCCAGTTGTTCAGCAGCCGCCGCGATGCTTTCTCCCGCGAACAAGCGGCCCTGCGTGCCAGCATCGAAGGCGCTGGCGCGCAATTGGCCGGCATGCGCCGCGCCCGTACCGACCTGAGCGCCCAGGCCAACTCGCTGCAACAACAGCTGAGCAATCTTCAACCCCTGGCGGACAACGGCTACATCCCGCGCAACCGGCTGATGGAGTACCAGCGGCAGCTGTCGCAAGTTCAACAGCAATTGGCAGAAAACACCGGTGAAAGCGGTCGTGTGGAGCAGGGAATCCTCGAATCGCGCCTGAAGTTGCAACAACACATCGAGGAGTATCAGAAGGAAGTCCGCACCCAACTGGCCGATGCGCAGCTCAAAAGCGTGACCCTGGAGGAGCAACTGACCTCCGCCGGATTCGACCTGCAACACAGCGAGATCCTCGCCACGGCCGATGGTGTCGCGGTCAATCTTGGGGTTCACACGGTCGGCGCGGTGGTGCGCCAGGGCGAAATTCTGCTGGAGATCGTGCCCCAGGGCACGCGCCTGGAAGTGGAAGGGCACTTGCCGATCAACCTGGTCGACAAGGTTGGCACGCACTTGCCGGTGGACATCCTGTTCACAGCGTTCAACCAGAGCCGCACCCCGCGAGTACCAGGCGAAGTCAGCCTGATCTCCGCGGACCAGATGCTCGACGAGAAAACCGGCGCACCGTATTACGTGCTGCGCAGCAGCGTCAGCGATCAGGCCATGGAAAAGCTCAACGGTCTGGTGATCAAACCCGGCATGCCGGCGGAAATGTTTGTGCGCACCGGTGAACGTTCACTCCTCAACTATTTGTTCAAACCGCTGCTCGACCGGGCAGGCTCCGCGTTGACCGAGGAATAAGGATGTTCGGTTGTATGAATAAGCTTTCCATACTTGGGGCGACACTCCTGCTGCTGGCGGGCAACCCGGCAGTAGCGGCCATGGGGCCGTTCGAGATTTACGAACAGGCGTTGCGCAACGACCCGGTATTCCTCGGCGCGATCAAGGAACGCGACGCCGGCCTGGAAAACCGCGCCATCGGCCGCGCCGGGCTGTTGCCGAGACTGGGTTACAACTACAACAAGGGCCGCAACTCTTCCAAGGCCACCTACTTGAACGAGCACCGGCAAAACCAGACCGATGACCGCCACTACAGCAGTTACGGCTCAAGCCTGACCTTGCAACAACCGTTGCTCGACTACGAGGCTTACGCCGCTTATCGCAAGGGCGTGGCGCAGGCGTTGTTCGCCGATGAAAACTTTCGCGGCAAAAGCCAGGAGTTGCTGGTACGGGTGCTGGAAAACTACACCAAGGCCTTGTTCGCCCAGGACCAGATCGACATTGCCCTGGCCAGGAAAAAAGCCTTCGAGCAACAGTTCCAGCAGAACGAGCAGATGTTTCGCCAGGGCGAAGGCACGCGTACCGACATACTCGAAGCCGAGTCGCGCTATGAACTGGCAACTGCCGAGGAAATCGAGGCGCGTAACGAACAGGATGCGTCCTTGCGCGAACTGGGTGCGCTCGTCGGCGTGCCCACGATCGACATCGCTGATCTGGCACCGCTGGAGCAAAACTTCCAGACCTTCACCCTGCAACCGGCCAATTACGACACCTGGCACGAGATGGCGGTGGCCAATAACCCGAACCTGGCCTCCCAGCGTCAGGCGCTGGAGGTGGCGCGCCACGAAGTCGAGCGCAACCGCGCCGGGCACCTGCCCAAGGTCAGCGCCTACGCCACGGTGCGCCAGAACGAGTCCGAAAGCGGCAACACCTACAACCAGCGTTACGACACCAACACCATCGGCATCGAAGTCAATGTGCCGTTGTATGCCGGCGGCGGGGTCTCGGCTTCGACCCGGCAGGCCAGCCGTGCGATGGAGCAGGCCGAGTACGAATTGGACGGCAAGACCCGGGAAACCCTGATCGAGCTACGTCGGCAGTTCAGCGCCTGCCTGTCGGGGGTGAGCAAGCTGCGGGCCTATCAAAAAGCCCTGACTTCCGCTGAAGCGCTGGTGGTGTCGACCAAGCAAAGCATCCTGGGCGGTGAGCGGGTCAACCTCGATGCGCTGAACGCCGAACAACAACTGTTCACTACCCGCCGAGACCTGGCCCAGACCCGCTACGACTACCTGATGGCCTGGACCAGGTTGCATTACTACGCGGGCACCTTGAGCGAGCAGGATTTGGCTCGGGTGGACGAGGCGTTTGGCCAGGGGCCGAGGACTCGGTAACACCGCAGAACCTACACAAAAACAAAAAAGTGAGTGTTCAACATGGACGTACGCATCAAACCGGCCCCGGTCGGCATGCTGTTGCTATTGATTGGCGCGGGCTCGGAACCGGCCGCCGCGGCCTGGCTGGATACCGGCACCCTCGGCGATCCCGCCAGTTGGCGCAGCGCCGAGTTTCAACGCGACTGGGGTCTGGGCAGGATGCAAGCCGATCAAGCCTACGCAGCGGGTATCACCGGTAAAAACGTGAAGATCGGCGCCCTTGATTCCGGCTTCGATTCCACCCATCCCGAATTCGCCACTGACCGATATCACGCGGTCATGGCCAGCGGTACTTATGTTGATGGCTCAGCGTTCAACGTCGACGGTTCGTTCAACGCCAACAACGACTCCCATGGCACCCACGTGGTCGGCACCATGGGCGCCTCCCGCGACGGTTTCGGCATGCACGGCGTGGCGTACAACGCACAAATCCATGTCGGCAACACCAACAGGAACGACAGTTTCCTGTTCGGCCCCAACCCCGATCCGCGCTACTTCAGCGCGGTGTACAACGCCCTGGCGGATGCTGGCGTGCGGGCGATCAACAACAGTTGGGGCAGTCAGCCGCCTGACGTCAGCTACCGTACACTGGCCGATCTGCACAACGCCTACGCCCAACACTGGAATAAAGGCACCTGGCTCGATGCCGCTGCCGATGTGTCCCGCCGTGGCGTGATCAACGTGTTCAGCGCTGGTAACAGTGGCTACCCGAACGCCAGCGTGCGTTCGGCGCTGCCGTACTTTAAGCCGGATCTCGAGGGCCATTGGCTGGCGGTGTCGGGGCTGGACCAAAGCAATCGGCAGAAGTACAACCAGTGCGGCATCGCCAAATACTGGTGTATCACCACACCGGGGGCGAAGATCGACAGCACCATTCCCGGCGGCGGTTACGCGATCAAGTCCGGCACCTCGATGGCTGCGCCGCATGCCACTGGCGCGCTGGCACTGGTGATGGAACGCTACCCGTATATGAACAATCAGCAGGCACTCGAAGTGTTGCTGACCACCGCCACCCAGCTCGATGGCTCGGTCACTGATGCGCCGGGCGGGCAGATAGGCTGGGGTGTGGCCAACCTGGGCAGGGCGATGCGCGGGCCAGGGCAATTGCTCGCGACGTTTGACGCTAACCTGGAGGCAGGGCAGAGCGATGTCTGGAGCAACGACATCTCTGACAAGGCGCTGATTCAGCGGCAAAGCGAAGAGCTCGCCGAACACAACGCCTGGCAGCAAACCCTGCAAGACAAGGGTTGGCAGCATGGCGTTGCGGCGGGTGCCGGTCAGCAGGAGCAGTCCGACTACGCGGTCGGCATGGCCCGTGATGCAGCGGCAGCCAACCGGCTTTATCAGGGCAGCCTGATCAAATCCGGCGCCGGTCGCCTGATTCTCACCGGTGACAACACCTATCGTGGCGCGACCACGGTCAATGGCGGTCTGCTGACAGTCAACGGTTCGCTGACGTCGGCCGTTACCGTCAATGACCGCGGCACCCTCGGCGGTTCCGGGCGGATCGGCGCGCTGACCGCGAACGGCGGCGGTACCGTGGCGCCGGGCAACTCCATCGGCATCTTGAATGTGGCCGGTGACGTGACCTTCGAACCCGGTTCGACCTATGCGGTCGAGCTATCGCCAACCCGCAGCGATCAGATCATTGCGGGCGGTAAAGCAGTGATTGAAGGCGCCACCGTCAGCTTGGCGCTGGAAAACAGCCCGACGCTGCTGACCACCAGCGAGGCGAAATCCCTGCTCGGCATCCAGTACAACATCCTGCAGGCGGCTGATGGCATCGAAGGGCGCTTCGGTGAGGTGGTGCCCAATTATGTGTTCCTCGGCGGTACCCTCGACTATTCGGCGAACGGTATTCAACTGGCGGTGGAACGCAGTGCCGCGTCGTTCGCCAGTGTCGGCCTGACGCCGAACCAGCGTGCCGTCGGCGCGGCTGCCGAGCATTTGGGCGCGGGCAATCCGCTGTACGAAACCTTGCTGCTGTCGCCAACCGCAGCCGTCGCGCAACAAGCCTTCCAGCAATTGTCCGGCGAGATTCACCCGGCGATCGGCACGCTGCTGATCAACGACAGCCGTTACCTGCGCGATGCGGTGGGCGAGCGTCTGCGTGAGCGCGATCTGTTCGATACCGGCGCACCGACCGATGATCGCAGCAACGCCTGGCTCAAGGTGCTCGGCGCCTGGGGCAAGAGTGACGGTGGGCATGACAATGCCGATTCCACCAGCTCCATAGGCGGTTTGCTGGCCGGTGTCGACGGCTTGATCGCTGAAGATACCCGGCTCGGTTTTGTGACCGGCTATAGCGACAGCTCGCTGAGTATGGGCGATGGCACGCACTCGTCGGCCTCGGTCGACAGCTATCACCTGGGTGCATACCTGGGGCATGAAATCGATGCCCTGCGTCTGAGCGTCGGTGGCGCTTATAGCTGGCATCGCATCGACGTCAAACGCGACCTGCAATTGGGCGCGGTCAGCGGCCAGCAGAAATCCAAACGCGATGGGACCACCGCGCAGCTGTTCACCGAAGCGGCGTATCGCCTCGATCTGCAACCGTTGGCGCTGGAGCCGTTCGCCAATCTGGCCTTCGTGCACTTGCACAGCGACAGCTTCACCGAGAAGGGCGATGCCGCCGCGCTGAAGGGCGGCGAGGACAATCGCGACGTGCTGCTGTCGACGCTCGGCGTGCGGGCCGGCAAGGCCTTTGCGTTGACCGGGGACAAACAACTGGAACTGGCGGCAACGCTTGGCTGGCAGCACAACCTGAGCAATACAAGTTCCGAAAGCCACCTGGCTTTCGCCAATGGCAACAGCGGTTTCACCGTGCAGAGCGTGTCGCTGGATCGCAATGCAGCGTTGGTCGGCGCTCGGGCCGGTCTGGCGCTGGGCCGCGATACCCGGTTGAGCCTGGACTACAACGGACTGCTTGGCTCAAAGGAAAAGGACCATGGTGTAGGCCTGACCCTGGCCTGGCAGTTCTGACTTGAAGGAAGAGAGCGCACAACATGGGACTGTTTGATTACAAAAATGCCGGCAGCGAGGCGGGCAAGGTGTTGTACAGCGATGCCATCGCCCTGACATTGTATGCCTACGCACCTACCGGCCAGTCATTACCGGCCAACGGCTGGGCGCCGATCGGCGCCAATGCCCTGGGTTATCAAGGCAAGGTCGGGGCGCAGGGCACGTATTTTGGCGAGAAGGACGGTTTCACCAGCGCCGAAGCCGAAGTGCTCGGCAAGTACGACGCCGCCGGAGATCTGATCGGTATCGGCATTGCTTTTCGTGGCACCGGCGGGCTCGGCTACAACGACACGTTCGGCGATATGAAAAACAACCTGTTGGCGGCGGTTGGACCAGTGGATTACGCGACCCACTACGCAAAAAACGCCTTCGATACGCTGCTCGGTAAAGTGGCTGCGTTTGCCATCGCCCATGGCCTCGGTGCCGAGGACGTGCTGGTCAGCGGTCACAGCCTCGGTGGCTTGGGGGTCAACAGCGTCGCCGAGTTGAGCGGGAACAATTGGGGTGGCTTCTACAAGGATGCCAGTTACGTAGCATTCGCTTCGCCAACCCAGAGCTCCACTGGCAATAACGTGCTGAACATCGGTTACGAGAACGATCCGGTGTTTCGGGTACTCGACGGCACCACCTTCAGCAGCGGCTCGCTGGGCAAACATGACGCTCACCAAGCGTCGGCCACCAACAACATCGTCAACTTCAACGATCACTACGCGTCCACTGCTCAAAACCTGGTGCCATTCAGCATTCTCAATCCGTTGAACTGGTCGGCCCATGGCTCGCTGGGCTACGCCGACGGATTGAACCGGGTGATCAACTCGCGCTTCTACGAGTTGACCGACAAGGATTCGACCCTGATCGTCTCCAACCTGTCGCAGTCGTCACGGGGTTCGACCTGGGTCGAGGATCTCGGACGCAGTGGCGAACCACACACCGGCAGCACGTTCATCATCGGTACCGACAGCGGTGACCTGCTCAAGGGCGGCCTCGGCAATGACTTCATCGAAGGCCGTGACGGCAACGACCGTTTCCGTGATGACGGCGGCTTCAACATTCTGTCGGGGGGCAAGGGCGTCAACACCTTCGAGCTGCAGAAACCGTTGCAGAACTTCAGCATCGCCAATGACGGCGACGGCACGCTGTTCGTGCGCGACGCGTATGGCGGCATCAGCATGACCCGGGACATCGGCGCGCTGGTGGGCAAGGAGGCCGGGTCGTGGTGGGGGAGCAAGGAAGTCACCTACAGCGTGACTGCCAATGGTCTGCTCAATGACAGCGAATTGACCCACTACAGCCATTCGCTCAACGGTGACGCTTTGGGCAACACGCTGGTGGCCAGTGTCGTGGGCGACTGGCTGTTCGGTAACGGGGGGGATGATTTGCTGCGCAGCGACATGGGCCATGTGACCTTCGTCGGCGGCGCCGGCAACGATGTGCTGCATTCCGGTGGCGGCAGCAACATGTTCCTGTTCAGCGGCGCCTTCGGGTTCGATGCGATCAATGGCTACCAGGGCAGCGACAAACTGGTGTTCATGGGCGTGGAAGGCGCGGGGCAGGGCTACGACTACCGGCAGCATGCGTCACAGGCCGGTCAAGACACGCTGCTTAAGGTCGGCGACTTTTCCGTGACCCTGGTAGGCGTCGGGCTGGATACCCTTTCGGCTTCCGGGTTCGTGTTTGCGTAACGGGTTCAAACAACTGCACTGGATGCTCCGGGGCGCCTCGTAATCAAGGCGTCCCGGTCGTGAGCTATCTCTGACAATTCCAACAAAGAGAGAGAGGCAATACCCATGGGTGTATACGACTACAAAAACCTCGGCACAGCAGACGCCAAAGCGTTGTTTACCGACGCGATGGCAATCACGCTGTATTCCTATCACAACCTCGACAACGGCTTTGCCACCGGTTACCAGCACAACGGATTCGGCGCAGGTTTGCCGGCAACCCTGGTCACGGCGCTGATTGGCGGCACCGATTCCCAAGGCGTGATTCCCGGCATTCCCTGGAACCCCGATTCCGAAAAAGCCGCGCTGGATGCGGTGCAGAAGGCCGGCTGGACACCCATCACCGCCACGCAGCTGGGCTATGACGGCAAGACGGATGCGCGCGGAACCTTCTTTGGTGAAAAGGCCGGGTACACCAGCGCTCAGGTGGAGATCCTCGGCAAGTACGATGCGCAGGGTCATCTCACGGAAATCGGCATCGCCTTTCGCGGCACCAGCGGCCCTCGGGAAAGCCAGATCAGCGACTCCATCGGCGATGTGATCAATGACCTGCTGGCGGCATTGGGTCCCCAGGATTATGCGAAAAACTACGCAGGCGAGGCCTTCGCAAAACTGTTCGGCGACGTTGCTGCGTTCGCCAGCGCCAATGGCCTGTCAGGCGAGGACGTACTGGTCAGCGGGCACAGCCTCGGCGGGCTGGCAGTCAACAGCCTGGCGGACTTGAGCAACGATAAATGGGGCGGTTTCTTCAAGGACTCGAACTACGTCGCTTATGCCTCACCGACCCAAAGCGCCACCGATAAAGTGCTGAATATCGGCTATGAAAACGATCCGGTGTTCCGTGCGCTCGACGGTTCATCGTTCAACCTGGCGTCGGTCGGCGTACACGATGCCCATCAAGACTCGGCGACCAACAACATCGTCAGCTTCAACGACCACTACGCGTCGACGGCGTGGAACCTGCTGCCATTTTCCATCCTCAACATCCCGACCTGGATTTCGCACCTGCCCACCGCTTACGGCGACGGCATGACCCGGGTGCTGGAGTCGAAGTTCTACGACCTCACCAGTAAAGACTCGACGATCATCGTTGCCAATCTTTCGGACCCGGCACGCGCCAACACCTGGGTCCAGGACCTGAACCGCAATGCTGAAACCCACAAAGGCAGTACCTTCATCATTGGCAGTGACGGCAGCGACCTGATTCAGGGTGGCAAGGGCAATGACTATCTGGACGGCGGTGACGGCAACGACACCTTTCGAGACAGCGGTGGCTACAACATCCTGCTGGGCGGCAAGGGTAATAACGTGTTCGATTTGCAGCAGTCGGTGAAGAATTTCGATTTTGCCAATGACGGCGCCGGCAACCTGTACATCCGCGACGCCAATGGCGGCATCAGCATCACCCGCGACATCGGTAGCATCGTGACCGAAGAGCCGGGTTTCCTGTGGGGACTGTTCAAGGATGACGTGACCCACAGCGTGACCGCCAATGGCCTCGCGATCGGCAATCAACTGACACAGTACGCCTCAACGGTGAAGGGCGGTGCAGGGGCCGATACGCTAAAGGCACAGGCTGTTGGTGATTGGTTGTTTGGCCTGGACGGCAACGATCATCTGATCGGTGGCAAGGGCAACGACGTGTTTGTCGGCGGGGCAGGCAACGACCTGCTGGAGTCAGGGGGCGGGATCGATACGTTCCTGTTCAGCGGCGCGTTCGGCCAGGACCGGGTGGTTGGGTATCAGGCGAACGACAAACTGGTGTTTCTCGGGGTTCAGGACGTGACGCCGAACGACGACTTCCGGTCCCATGCCTCGGTGGTGGGGCAGGATACCGTGCTGACGTTTGGCAATGACTCGGTGACGCTGGTTGGCGTGGGGCTGGACAGTCTGTCCAGCGGCGGGATCGTTATCGCCTGAGTGTGATGCGGCTTCTGCAGGGCCTCATCGTGAGCAAGCCTGCTCCCACAGGATATGCGTCAACCTTGTGGGAGCAGGCTTGCCCGCGATGAACGATATGGAAAACTGCCCACACCGAGTGGGCAGAGGAGAGTGACATTGCGATCCCGGCCTTTTTTCTTCCTTCCGTCCCGCGTAGCAGTTTGCAGCTACTCTGGCAGGCTGTATGTGAATTATTGGGTTACGCTGAAAGCAGGCAACGTGTGAACACAAACGGTCTCTCATCATGGATGGATCAAGATGAAACTGATTTTGGTTGTGCTTGTTGTTGGTCTGTTGGCTTGGAAGTTTTCCCCTCAATTACAGTCCTGGGCTGAAGCTCGGCTATCGAGTCCCCAAATCACCGCTACGCTCGTGACTGCGCCAAAGCCTGTTTCGGCCCCAGTCAAATGCGATGGGCGCAAATATTGCTCGCAGATGACCTCGTGCGCAGAGGCCACAAACTTTTTGCAAAATTGCCCAGGAATGGAAATGGATGGCGACAACGACGGGATACCTTGTGAGAAGCAGTGGTGTCGGTGATTACTCGCTGCTCATCGGCAGGCTGCATGTGTCTCTGGTACAGGTCAGCATCAGCGGTTGCGATGATCTATGCCTGAATTCCCATGTCACCCTGTGCAGCTTGTAAGGCTCGCTCTTCGGTCAGCGGCATGAAAACTGGCTGTGTTCCACTGGCCTGGAAATAAAGAAAGTAGTGCCCGGAATCGTCTAACAATATCCGGTGCAGTTCTGATGACCGAAAGTTGTTACCGATATAAATACTTTCCTTGATGATCTCGAATGACTTGATCCCATGCTCGCGCATTGTAGTTTCAAAGGCTTCGTAAAGACTTTCTCTGCGGCGTCGATTGTTTCGAGCATTTAGCTTGAAAAAAACCACCATCAGCACGGCATAGCTGATGATGAGTATCACAAGGGTGCTAGTGCGCATGAGTGGAGCCCCATGTCCTCTCAATCGTTGTACATCTCAGTGTAGGCGCGTTCCTGGTGTTGATCGCCGAGTGGCAAGTGTCGCGACCTGCTACGAGGATATAGACATGGGCAATCTGTGTGTTATGACCGGCACGCTTCTCATGCCCGGTGCGATCTGCGCCATTGCAGGCTGGGCGTTCGACGGCGAGGAACTTTGCTATGCCGGGTACAGCGAGACGGATGGCCTTTGCAAAACGCCAATCTGGCTCGTAAGGCCGTACGTCATTGGTAGCGGTTCGGATCAGGCGATGACCGCGATGGATATGGGCGCCACCGCGGCTGAGTCAGTCGAGATGGCGAAGAAGCGGGGGGATACTTCAACTGGCGGCGTGGTTCGGAAGCTCTTCGTGGCGGATCATCCTACAACCAGGTAACCCGGACGTTTTTGAATTTCATGAGCTCCAGCGATTCCTGCAGCGACTTTGTCCCGAAGATTATTGGGCCATCTTTACCGCCCACTCCCAGCAATTCCAGCAGCAACTCATGGGCGTCTATTCGCTCAGGCGCCTGGCCGGTTTTGGTTTTTGGTGTGTTGATGTGCTCATAGCTCAATGTGTACTTATGCATTGTTCGTCCCTGTAAGATCAAATCGGTGGTAACGGGTGAACCTTAACGATGCCGGCAATCCGCCATTATTTTAAGTTACAGAGATAACTATGACAACAAGGCAACCCGACTGGAAGGCGTTCCAACGGGGGGCGATTGGTCATTGGGCGTTGCGATGGCGATGATCATGGCTTCACCGTGATCGGATGCGACAGATGAGTGGGTGATTTTTTCGGGTTGGTCTAAGCTTTTGACTACGATGCGCAAACGCACGCCGGGGGAGATTCTGGAAGCCGAGGATTACGGATCGAGCGGGTCGCGTGAATGCCTGTTGACATCAATGAGTGGAAGAGCGAAATTAATTTAATCCTGTCATTTCTATGTGTTTAGGAATGAGCCGAACAAAGCCTCGCCAGAGAAATCTGCCGGGGCTTCGTCGCATTCGGCTTAGGAGAAAACCATGTCTAGAGCTCAACGACGACACGATACGCGCCGCATAAAGGCTCGCTTCTATTTAAAGCAAAAGGCGTATGAATGCTGGTCAACCAGCGAGAAAAACGCAGGTCTTTTTGCAAACCATGGGAAGGTATGTTCCTGCTGGATGTGTGGCAATCCCAGAAAGCTGGGATTGCTCACCATGCAGGAACTGCGAGCTGACCTTCCCATTCAAGAATGAAAACAGAACCCGGCCACCGAGCCGGGTTCTTTACTTCTGAGCTCCAGAGAAACAGTCGGCAAGTTGAGCCAGTTCGGAGCACTACGCTCCCTTAACGCCGATCCAGCCAAACCGTCTGTGCATTACAGAATTCGCGTACCCCGAAGTGCGAGAGCTCCCGGCCAAAGCCGCTCTTCTTCACGCCACCAAAACTGACACGCGGATCGCTGGCGCTATAGCCGTTGATGAACACGCCGCCGGTTTCAAGTTCGCCTGCCATCTGCCGGGCAAGTTCGGCATTGCGCGTGTAGAGGGTGGCGGTGAGGCCGAACTCGCTGTCATTGGCCAGTTCCAGCGCATGGGCGGCGTCTCGGGCTGTGATGATTGAGGCCACAGGGCCAAACAATTCCTGCTTGAATGAAGTCATCTGATCGGTCACGTCGCCGAGTACGGTGGGCTCATAGTAGTTGCCAGGGCCTTCCGTCTTGTTTCCACCCAGCAGCAAGGTCGCGCCTTCTTCCAGTGTGGCTCGCACCTGTTGATCCAGTTCGTCGCGCAGATCGAAGCGAGCCATCGGGCCGATATAGGTGGTGGTAGCCCGCGGATCACCGACGACCAGTTGTTGGGTGGCTTCGACGAACTTGCGGGTAAACTCCTCGACAACGCCTTGCTCGATAATCAGGCGTTTGGCAGCGGCGCAGACTTGCCCGGTGTTTTGATAACGTCCGATCACGGCGGCTTTCACAGCCTCATCGAGGTCCGCGTCGTCGAGCACGATAAAGGGGTCGGAGCCACCCAGCTCCAATACACATTTCTTCAGTGCGGCTCCGGCCTGAGCACCGATGGCCATGCCCGCACGCACGCTACCGGTGAGGGTGACGGCCGCGATGCGTGGATCGGCGATCGCCCTGGATACACCTTCCGGGGTGACGTTGATGACCTCGAAAACTCCTTCAGGGAAGTCCGCTTGCTTGAAGGCCTCCAGCAGCAGGTAGGCGCTGCCCATGACGTTGGGCGCGTGCTTGAGCACGAAGGTATTACCGGCGAGCAATGTCGGGACCGCGCCGCGCAGGACTTGCCAGATGGGGAAGTTCCACGGCATCACGGCGAGGATCGGGCCGAGGGGGCGATATTCAATGTGTGCCTTGCCGCCTTCCACCTGGGTTGGCTCCGGGTTCAGCATGGCAGGGCCGTGTTCGGCGTACCACTCGCAGAGCTGCGCGCATTTTTCAATTTCGCCGCGGGCCTGAGCAATCGGCTTGCCCATTTCCAGGGTGATCATGTTCGCCATGGCCTCTGCATTGTTGCGCAAGGCCTGGCCGAGGTTGATCAAAAGCTGCGCGCGCAGTTCAACCGGTTTGCTGCGCCAGGCGCGAAACCCGGCAGCGGCCCGCGTCAGCGCGGCCTGTAATACCGAATCGGACTCGAAAGGGTAATGGCCGATCTGCTCGCCCGTGGTCGGGTTTATCGAAATGGCGTGGGTAAGGCTGGGTACGTGGGTCATGGCACCGTCCTGCGAGGTAGGAATGTGCTCAGGGTATGGGGCTGTATGTTTTCTGGAAACTGAATAATACTGAGCGTAACGTTCACGTTTGGAGAATGACTTGGATCTGGTTCAGCTCGAAATTTTCAAGGCTGTCGCCGAGCACGGCAGCATCAGCGTGGCTGCTCAGCATATCCACCGGGTGCCATCGAATCTCACCACCAGAATCAAGCAGCTTGAGTTGGATCTGGGTGTGGACCTGTTTATCCGCGAGAAGAGTCGTCTGCGCCTGTCGCCGGCCGGATGGAGTTTTCTGGATTACGCTCGTCGTATTCTCGACCTGGTTCAGGAGGCGCGCGCGACAGTGGCGGGTGAAGAACCGCAGGGGGCCTTCGCCCTGGGTTCGCTGGAAAGTACTGCGGCGGTACGTATTCCAGAGCTATTGGCCGCCTATAACCAGAAGCACGCCAAGGTCGAACTGGACCTGTCCACCGGCCCCTCCGGGACCATGATCGATGGCGTGCTGTCGGGGCGACTGGCCGCTGCATTTGTCGATGGTCCGGTGCTGCATCCGGCGCTGGAGGGCGTGCCGGCTTTCGAAGAGGAAATGGTCCTGATCGCACCGCTCAACCATGAGCCGATTCATCGGGCCAAGGATGTGAATGGCGAAAACATCTATGCCTTCCGCTCCAACTGCTCTTATCGCCACCACTTCGAAAGCTGGTTCGCCAATGGCGCGGCGGTGCCCGGCAAGATTTTCGAAATGGAGTCCTATCACGGCATGCTGGCCTGCGTCAGCGCCGGTGCCGGTCTGGCGCTGATGCCCCGCAGCATGCTCGAAAGCATGCCTGGTTGCACGACGGTCAGCGTCTGGCCGTTGTCGGAGTCGTTCCGCTATTTACGCACCTGGCTGGTGTGGCGCAGGGGGACGGTGTCGCAGAGCCTGACTATGTTTGTGCGCTTGCTTGAGGAGCGCGGGGTGGTGTTGGTCGAAAAATAGTGGAAAGTTAACGGTCTGTGCTGAAAAACCGGATAATGGCGGCCAAATCGTATAGCTCGTTATTCTGGTAAGCACGCATGGAAATCAAGGTCAACTTTCTCGACAACCTTCGACTTGAGGCTAAGTTCGACGACTTCACGGTGATTGCCGATCAACCCATTCGCTACAAGGGCGATGGCTCGGCACCGGGGCCGTTCGATTACTTCCTGGCTTCGTCGGCATTGTGCGCGGCGTACTTCGTGAAGTTGTATTGCGAAACCCGCAATATCCCCACCGAAAATATCCGCCTGTCGCAGAACAACATTGTTGATCCGGAAAACCGCTACAACCAGATTTTCAAGATTCAGGTCGAATTGCCGGCGGACATTTCCGCCAAGGACCGTCAGGGGATCTTGCGCTCCATCGATCGTTGCACGGTAAAGAAGGTGGTGCAAACCGGGCCTGAGTTCGTGATTGAAGAGGTCGAAAACCTCGACGCCGATGCCCAGGCGTTGCTGATGCCGCACTCGACTGGCGAAGCGGGCACCTGCATTGTGGGCAAGGACCTGCCGCTGGAACAAACCATCGCCAACATGTCGGGCATTCTGGCCGACCTGGGCATGAAGATTGAAATCGCTTCGTGGCGCAATATCGTGCCCAATGTGTGGTCGCTGCACATCCGCGATGCGCACTCGCCGATGTGTTTTACCAACGGCAAGGGCGCGACCAAGGAGGGTGCGCTGGCATCGGCTCTGGGCGAGTTTATCGAGCGGCTCAACTGCAACTTCTTCTACAACGATCAGTTCTGGGGCGAGGACATCGCCAACGCTGCATTTGTGCATTACCCGGACGAGCGCTGGTTCAAGCCGGGCCCGAAGGACGAACTGCCGAGTGAAATCCTCGACGAGTACTGCCTGAAGGTTTACGACCGGGATGGCGAGTTGCGTGGCTCGCATCTGTACGACACTAACTCTGGCAACACCCAACGGGGCATTTGCTCACTGCCGTTTGTGCGCCAGTCGGACAATGAGGTGGTGTACTTCCCGTCCAACCTGATCGAAAACCTGTTCCTGAGCAATGGCATGAGCGCTGGCAACACGCTGGCCGAAGCCCAGGTGCAGTGCCTGTCGGAGATCTTCGAGCGCGCGGTCAAGCGCGAAATCCTCGAAGGCGAAATGGCCCTGCCGGATGTGCCGCAGCAAGTGCTGGCGAAATACCCGGGCATTCTGGCGGGTATCCAGGCCCTGGAAGAGCAGGGCTTCCCGGTGCTGGTCAAGGATGCATCGCTGGGCGGGGAGTTCCCGGTGATGTGCGTGACCTTGATGAACCCGCGTACCGGTGGCGTGTTTGCCTCGTTCGGCGCGCACCCAAGCCTGGAAGTGGCGCTGGAGCGCAGCCTGACGGAACTGCTGCAAGGCCGCAGTTTCGAAGGCCTGAACGATCTGCCTCAGCCGACCTTCGAAGGTCAGGCGGTGACTGAACCGAACAATTTCGTCGAGCACTTTATCGATTCCAGCGGTGTGGTCTCGTGGCGCTTCTTCAGTGCCAAGCCGGATTTCGAATTCGTTGAGTGGGATTTCTCCGGTCACGGCGAAAACTCCAATGCCGAAGAGGCCGCGACCTTGTTCGGCATTCTCGAAGACATGGGCAAAGAAGTGTACATGGCGGTCTATGAGCACATCGGCGCCAAGGCCTGCCGCATTCTGGTGCCGGATTACTCGGAAATTTATCCGGTAGAAGATTTGATCTGGGATAACACCAACAAAGCGCTGCAGTTCCGCGCCGATATCCTGAACCTGCACAGCCTGAGCAAGGTCGGCCTGAGAACGCTGGCCAAGGGTCTGGAAAACAGCGAGCTGGATGATTACACCGACATCACCACCTTGATCGGCATCGAGTTCGACGACAACACGCCCTGGGGCAAGTTGACGATCCTGGAGCTGAGGTTGCTGATTTATCTCGCCTTGCAGAAGTTTGACCAGGCCAAGGATCTGGTGGAAGCCTTCTTGCAATACAACGACAACACCGTCGAACGTGGCTTGTTTTATCAAGCCGTGAACGTCGTGCTGGAAATGCAGCTGGACGATGATCTGGAACTGAGCGACTACGAGGTCAACTTCCGCCGGATGTTCGGCAACGAGCGGATGGACGCGGCGATAGGGTCCGTGGATGGCAGCGTACGTTTCTATGGTCTGACGCCGACGAGCATGAAACTGGAAGGTCTCGACAGACACCTTCGCCTGATCGACAGCTATAAAAAGCTGCACACGGCGCGGGCGAGGGTGGTGGCCTTGTCTAGCTGATAGCGATAACAAAAAAGCACCTTGGGTGCTTTTTTGTTTTTTGGCTATGACATGGGCTGTGGCTGCCTATGAGGAAGCTCTTCTATATAGAGGGGCGTTCTGGTCCTTCTATACAGGCGTCCATTGGGGCGCTTTGCTGTTTTTTGCAGCTTGTTGATAGAAAGCCTGAATCAATGCTTGACGGCAGATTACAAG
>NZ_CATKQD010000018.1:0-32095 GCF_949768175.1 Pseudomonas sp. IT-P74
ACTCAGTACCTGTGGGAGCGAGCTTGCTCGTGATGGCGGCCTACCGGCCGGCCTGATTGTCTGAATGTATGCAGCCATCGGGAGCAAGCTCCCTCGCCACAGACATCAGCCTTGTCAGGCCATCGGCCGCCAATGCCCGATCATATGCTCCAGCTCCCCGGCACCCATCAGTTGAAAATCCCCGTTCGGCCCCGGCTCGCTGGCCAGCAACGTCACTTCACTGGGCAACCGTACCGGCTTCTTGAACTGCACGGCGATTTCGACATTCGCCGCTGGAAGATGTCCGGCCAGCGCAGCCAATGTGCGTGCCTTGTTCCACAGGCCGTGAGCGATGGCGGTCGGGAAGCCGAAGAGTTTGGCGCTGGCCGTGCTCAGGTGAATCGGGTTGTAGTCGCCCGACACCCTGGCGTATTGCCGGCCGATGTCCGAGGGCGCTTTCCAGTGTTCGATTTCGCTCAGGGCCAGGCTCGATACCGGGGGCTCTTCAAGCGGTTCGCCCTTCAGTTTGACGCCGCGACAGAGCATCCGGCTTTCTGCTTTCCACAACGGGCCCAACTGATCGTCGAGGCTGGTCAGCAGATCGAACGTCGCGCCTTTGGCGTGGGGTTGCAGGTTCTGCACTCGCACGCTGACGCGCACCCGACTCACCCCGCCCATGGGGCGCAGTACTCTAATGCGGTTGCTCAGGTGAATCAGGCCCAGCAGCGGGAACGGGAAGTCCCTGGCTGTGAGCAACTGCATCTGCAAGGCAAACCCGAGGATGTGCGGGTAGGTCGGTGGCAGCAGACCGTTGTCGGCGAAACCACAGACCTTGCGATAAGCCGCCAGGTGCTTGGAATCGACTTCGACCCAGCAACGCAAACCCGAGTCGGGCAGGCGGCTGCCGGTGATTTTGCGTCGTGTCGCCGCTCGTGCGTACGACCCCGTCAGGCCGGGTTCGCGGTTGAGTGTGTGCCAGTCGGTGATCATCCTTAAGCTCCCAGAGCGCTTTGTCCGCACACACGCAACGCTTGCCCGGTGAACGCGCCGGTGCCCGGTTGCGCGAGCCAGGCCACGGCCTCGGCGACGTCTTGCGGCAGGCCACCCTGGCCGAGGGAACTCATACGCCGTCCCGCTTCGCGCAGGCCGAAGGGAATGTGTGCGGTCATCTGTGTTTCGATGAAGCCCGGCGCCACGGCATTGATGCTGATGCCGCGCTCGTGGAGCAGTGGCGCCCAGGCTTGTGCCAGACCGATCAACCCGGCCTTGCTCGCCGCGTAATTGGTTTGCCCGCGATTGCCGGCGATGCCGCTGATGGACGCCAGTAGGATCACCCGGCCGTTGTCGTGCAGGGTGCCGCTGTCGAGCAGGGCTTTGGTCAGCGCTTGCGGCGCGTTGAGGTTGACCGCCAGCACCGCGTCCCAGAATTCCGGGGTCATGTTGGCCAGGGTTTTATCCCGGGTGATGCCGGCGTTGTGCACCACGATATCGAGGCCGTCGGGCAATTGTTCGACCAACGGCGTGGCGGCGTCTTCGGCGCAGATGTCGAGAGTGATGCTCCGCCCGCCCAGGCGTGCGGCGAGTGCTTCGAGATCGGTTTTGGCCGAGGGCACGTCGAGCAGGGTGACGTCGGCACCATCACGGGCCAGGGTTTCGGCGATGGCGGCACCGATACCGCGTGCTGCGCCGGTGACCAGTGCCTTGCGCCCGGCGAGCGGGCGTGTCCAGTCGGTGACTGGCGTCGCGCACGGATTCAAGCGAATGACTTGGCCGGACACGAAGGCGCTTTTCGGTGAGAGGAAAAACCGCAGTGGGCCTTCCAGTTGTGCCTCGGCCCCTTCGCCGACATAGATCAATTGCAGGGTGCCACCGCTGCGCAACTCCTTGGCCAGGGAACGGCTGAAACCTTCCAGGGCACGCTGGGCACTGGCGGCGAACGGGTCGCGCAGGGTTTGCGGATCGCGTCCGAGAATCACCAGGTGCGCACAGTGTTCGAGGTTCTTCATCAGCGGCTGGAAAAACTCGCGCAGTTGCTTGAGCTGATCGGTGTGCAGCAGGTCGCTGGCGTCGAACACCACGGCCTTGAGTTTCGGGCCATGGCCGGGAATCCAGGCCGTGGCCATCGAAGGCTCGGTGCCGTAGCTGTAGATCGCGTCGGTCAGGCGGTTGGCGAAGGCGCTGACGTGTTCGGCCAATGGCCCGCCGCCGATCAGCAGCGCGCCGTCTACAGGTCGCAACCGGCCCGCTTGCCAGCGCTCCAGTCTACTCGGCGCCGGCAACCCCAGGGCGCCGACCAGGCGATGGCCGATGGACGAATTGGCGAAGTCGATATAGCGGTCAGACATGGAACGCGCTCCGAAAGCTGGGGATCAAAGTGTGGACCATGAATGGCGATCAGTCGTTCGATCCACGAGATAAGGCCTACGCTTGGTTACATTGTAGGAGCGAGCTTGCTCGCGATGGCGGTGTATCAGCCAACATCGATGTTGCATGTGCTGACCTCTTCGCGAGCAGGCTCGCTCCCACAGGGTTAGTGTTTACATCAGGTCTTTTGTCAGGAGTTCTTTATGACCCAACTGCGCCGCGTCGCGATCATCGGCGGTAACCGGATTCCTTTCGCCCGCTCCAACGGCCCCTACGCCACGGCCAGTAACCAGGTGATGCTCACCGCAGCCCTCGAGGGCCTGATCGAACGTTACAACCTGCATGGCCAGCGCATCGGAGAAGTGGTCGCCGGGGCCGTGCTCAAGTTGTCGCGGGACATGAACCTCACGCGCGAGTGTGTACTCGGTTCGCGTCTGTCGCCCGCCACTCCGGCCTATGACATCCAGCAGGCGTGTGGGACCGGGCTGGAAGCGGCGTTGCTGGTGGCGAACAAAATTGCCCTCGGCCAGATCGACTGCGGCATTGCCGGTGGCGTGGACACCACCTCGGATGCGCCGATCAGTGTCAGCGAAGGCCTGCGTAAAATCCTCCTGCAAGCCAACCGCGCGAAAACCACCGGCGACAAACTGAAAACCTTCCTGCAATTGCGTCCCAAACATCTGATCCCCGAATTTCCGCGCAACGGCGAGCCGCGTACCGGGTTGTCCATGGGCCAGCATTGCGAGCTGATGGCCCAGACCTGGAGTATCCCTCGCGAAGCACAGGATCAATTGGCGCTTGAGAGCCATCAGAAACTGGCTGCGTCCTACGCCGAGGGCTGGCACAACGACCTGATGACGCCATTCCTGGGCCTGACCCGCGACAACAACCTGCGCCCGGATTCCACGCTGGAAAAGCTCGCCGCGCTCAAGCCCGCCTATGAGAAAAGCGCCAAGGGCACTCTGACCGCAGGTAACTCCACGCCGTTGACCGATGGTGCGTCACTGGTGCTGCTGGGCAGCGAAGAATGGGCCAAGGCACGCGGGTTACCGATTCTGGCCTACTGGCGTGACGGCGAGGCGGCGGCAGTGGATTTCGTCAATGGCGCCGAAGGCTTGTTGATGGCGCCGGTCTACGCCGTGCCGCGTTTGCTCGCGCGCAATGGCCTGACCTTGCAGGACTTCGACTACTACGAAATCCACGAAGCCTTCGCCGCGCAAGTGCTGTGCACCTTGAAGGCCTGGGAAGATCCCGAGTACTGCAAAACCCGTCTCGGGCTCGATGCGCCGTTGGGCTCGATCGAGCGCAGCAGGCTCAACGTCAAGGGCAGTTCACTGGCGGCGGGGCATCCGTTTGCCGCTACGGGCGGGCGCATCGTCGCCAACCTGGCGAAGTTGCTGGATGCGGCGGGCAAGGGGCGGGGACTGATTTCGATCTGTGCGGCGGGCGGGCAGGGTGTGACCGCCATCATCGAACGCTAGGCAAAAACGACTGTAGGAGCGAGCCTGCTCGCGATGGCGGCATATCAGTCAACATGGATGTTGAAGCTGATGGCCTCATCGCGAGCAGGCTCGCTCCCACAGGGTTTAGTGGTGAGGTTGCGAATCAGGTACGGAACCTGCGCACCAACCCGTCCAGTTCATTGGACAACCCGGCCAGGCTCTGGGAATCCAGGCGCGCCGAGTTGGCCAGTTCCGCCACCAACTGCGCATCGCCATGGATCTGGCTGATGTGCCGGTTGATGTCTTCGGCCACTTGATGCTGTTGTTCCGCCGCCGTGGCGATCTGGGTGTTCATGTCGCGGATCACGTCCACCGACTCGCGGATCTGCCCGAAGCTGCTGCGCGCCTCACCGATGCGCGTCACCGATTGCTGGGACACTTCCAGGCTGGCGTGCATCTGTTGGGTTACCTGGCTGGTGCGTTTGGCCAGGTTGCCCAGCAGGCCGTCGATTTCCGCCGTGGAGTCGGCCGTGCGTTTGGCCAGGGCGCGTACTTCGTCAGCCACCACGGCAAAGCCGCGTCCCTGTTCTCCGGCCCGGGCCGCTTCGATCGCGGCGTTCAGTGCCAGCAGGTTGGTCTGTTCAGCGATCGAGCGGATGGTCCCCAGGATCGACTGAATGTCGTTGCTGTCGCGTTCGAGTTGTTGCATCGACTGGGCCGACTGTTCGATTTCCTGGCTCAGGCGATCAACGCTGTTCACCGCCGCATCGATCTGCTGCTGACCTTCGCGCGCCTGGCGCTGGCCACTGTCGGCAGACTCCGCCGCCTGGCTGCAAGAGCGCGCGACTTCGTTGGCGGTGGCGACCATTTCGTGGAACGCCGTGGAGACCATGTCCACCGCTTCACGCTGGCGTCCGGCGGCTTCGGCCATGTCGCTGGAGACCTGGGTCGAACTCTTGGACGTGGCGAGGATCTTGCCCGCCGCGCCGCCGATGTTCTGGATCAGGTTGCGAATCGCGGTCAGGAACTGGTTGAACCAGTTGGCCAGTTGCGCGGTTTCATCGTTGCCACGGATTTGCAGGTTCTGGGTCAGGTCGCCTTCGCCCTGGGCGATGCCTTCCAGGCCGCTGGCCACGCTGCGGATCGGGCGCACGATGAGGCTGGCGAAACTGGCGCCGACGATAGCGAAGATGACGGCCAGGACGGCGGCGATGATGGCGATCAACCAGGTCAACCGGGTCGCGGAGCTCATCACGTCGTCCTGTTTGATCAGGCCGATGAAGGTCCAGCCCAGTTGCTCCGATGGCCAGACATTGGCCATGTAGTGCTCGCCATTGAGCTCCACTTCCACCAGGCCCTTGCCGGCCTTGGCCAGTTGCGCGTAGCCGTCGCCAAGGCTGTTCAGCGGTTTGAAGTTGTGTTCCGGTTGTTTCGGATCCACCAGGACCATGCCGGTGTTTTCCAGCAGCATCAGGTAGCCGGTTTCACCGAGCTTGATCTGTTTGACGATTTCGGTGAGCTGCTTGAGCGTCACGTCGATGCTGACCACGCCGCCGTTGGTACCCAGCTTGTTGTCGATGGTGCGCACGGTGCTGACGTAGGTCGCGTCGTCCTGGGCCCAGTAATAGGCCTCGGTGCGGAACGGCTTGCCCGGTTTGGCCTGGGCCGTCTTGTACCAGGGGCGCTGGCGCGGGTCATAGTTATTCAGCTTTGGATCATCCGGCCACGACACATAGCCGCCTGCTGCCGTGCCGAGGATGGCATAGGCGTACGCCGGGTGGCTGTTGCCCAGGTCCTGGAGCAGGGTGAAGACTTTTTTGTCCGCCTCGCCCTGGGGGACGCTCTCGGCGTTGGCGGCCATGTAGGTCTTGAGGCTGTCGTCGGAGTTTCGGATCAGCGGCTGCTTGGCCAGGTAATCGACGTTCTGGCTGATGCCGTCAAAGAACAATTGCATGGCATTGCTGACCTGACGAATCTCGCGGGCGCTGCCGTCGACGAATTCGTCCCTGGCATCACTGCGCAGGTTCAGCACAACGAGGGTGGCGACCAGCACCACGGGCAGACAGGCGATGATTGCAAACGCCCAGGTCAACTTCTGTTTGATGTTCATCCGCGCTCCAGATTTTCTTGTAGGCCCACGCAGTGCAGATGACTCGCGGTTTTATTGGCAGCCGTAATCGTTCTTGGTCAACCCGGGTCCTTGAGTGCGGCAACGCTTTTGTTGTGGCAGCGATTGTCGGACAAATCACTTTGTCCCTTAGGACTTCGGCTGTTGTCGGAGGAAATTGAGGCCTGTTGGGAAAAATTCTACGGAGGCTAAGAGTTGTGTTGTCAGCTTCTGTCGCAATTGCCCTCAATGCCCCTGCACAACAAGTGACGCAGGCTCGGCTATGATCTGGAACGACCATGACGGTCGTCGGTTTTACCTGATGAAATCGGTACATTCTGTGCATCTGCAATGTTCATAAGTCGGCAACCCCTCCCCCCCGTGAGTGGATTGCCGTATAACGAATGACTTTCGCGTGTTTGGTAATAAAGGACCCACAATAAAAGCTGATGAAGACTCCAAAACGCATTGAACCCCTGATCGAGGACGGTCTGGTCGACGAGGTGCTGCGCCCACTCATGAGTGGTAAAGAAGCAGCTGTTTATGTGGTGCGCTGCGGCAACGAGTTGCGTTGCGCGAAGGTCTACAAGGAGGCGAATAAACGCAGTTTCCGTCAGGCGGCCGAATACCAGGAAGGCCGCAAGGTGCGCAACAGCCGTCAGGCCCGTGCGATGGCCAAAGGCTCGAAGTTTGGCCGCAAGGAAACCGAGGACGCCTGGCAGAACGCCGAAGTGGCGGCGCTGTTCCGTCTGGCCAGTGCCGGTGTGCGGGTGCCCAAGCCGTTCGACTTCCTCGAAGGCGTGCTGCTCATGGAGCTGGTGGCCGACGAGTACGGTGATGCCGCGCCGCGCCTGAACGATGTGGTGCTGGAGCCGGACCAGGCCCGCGAGTATCACGCGTATCTGATTTCCCAGATCGTGCTGATGCTGTGTACCGGTCTGGTGCACGGCGACCTGTCCGAGTTCAACGTGCTGCTGACGCCGACCGGCCCGGTCATCATCGACCTGCCGCAGGCGGTGGACGCGGCGGGCAACAACCACGCGTTCAGCATGCTGGAGCGGGATGTGGGCAACATGGCGTCCTACTTCGGGCGGTTTGCGCCGGAGTTGAAGAAGACCAAGTACGCCAAGGAAATGTGGGCCTTGTACGAGGCCGGCACCTTGCACCCGGCCAGTGTCCTGACCGGCGAGTTCGCCGACACCGAAGAGCTGGCCGACGTGGGCGGAATCATGCGCGAGATCGAGGCCGCGCGCCTGGATGAAGAGCGCAAGCAAGCCGTGCGTGCGGCGGACGATGCGCCGCCGGGCAAGACCGAAGAACCGCCTCCACCGTGGATGCAGTGATCGGTTAAAGAAAAACCCGGCTTCGGCCGGGTTTTTTGTGCGCAACACAAACCCCCTGTAGGAGTGAGCCTGCTCGCGATAGCGTCGGTACTTTCAATATTGATGTGTCAGGCAGATCGCTATCGCGAGCAGGCTCACTCCTACAGGGAGCTGCGGTGGTTGGTAGGGGTGACACAACACCCCGACTCCAGATTCTTCAGAATCGGGCAATCCGGCCGATGATCGCCCTGACAGTGCTCGACCAGATCCTGCAAGGTATCGCGCAACTGGCCGAGCTCACGGATCTTCTGGTTCAACTCATCGATATGCTGGCGGGCCAGGGCCTTCACATCGGCGCTGGCACGCTGGCGGTCCTGCCAGAGGGTCAGCAGTTTTCCGACCTCTTCCAGGGAAAACCCCAGGTCCCGCGAGCGTTTGATGAACGCCAGTGTGTGCAGGTCGTCATCGCCATACACCCGGTAGCCGCTGTCAGTGCGATGGGCTGCCTTGAGCAGACCGATGGATTCGTAATAACGGATCATCTTTGCGCTCAGGCCGCTGTGGCGGGCCGCTTGGCCGATGTTCATCGGTTGTCCTCCAGGTCCTTGGGTTTCCAGGTTTTCAACAGTAGCGCATTGCTCACCACGCTGACGCTCGACAACGCCATCGCCGCACCGGCCAGCACTGGATTGAGGAAGCCGAACGCCGCCAGCGGAATGCCGATCAGGTTATAGACGAAAGCCCAGAACAGATTCTGGCGAATCTTGGCGTAGGTCTTGCGGCTGATCTCCAGCGCAGCCGGCACCAGTCGCGGATCACCGCGCATCAGGGTAATGCCGGCCGCGTGCATGGCGACGTCGGTGCCGCCGCCCATGGCGATGCCGATGTCGGCGGCAGCCAGTGCCGGGGCGTCGTTGATGCCGTCGCCGACCATCGCCACCACGCCGGTTTGTTTCAGTGCGGCGACCGTGGCGGCTTTGTCTGCCGGCAGCACTTCGGCATGCACATCGTGGATGCCCAGCGCCTCGGCGACCACCTTGGCGCTGCCGCGATTGTCGCCGGTCAGCAGGTGGCTGCTGATGTTCCGTGCGCTGAGTTGTTGCACCGCTTGCAGCGCGCCGGGCTTGAGGGTGTCACCGAAGGCGAACAGGCCCAGCACCTGTGGTTCGGGGGATTGTTCGATCAGCCAGGACAAGGTCCGGCCTTCTTTTTCCCACGCGGTCGCCGAGTCGGCCAATGGCCCGGCATTCAAGTCGCTGTCCTCCAGCAGGCGCCGATTGCCCAGCGCCAGGCGACGCTCTTCGAGGCTGCCGGCGATGCCGCGACCAGTCAGGGACTGGCTGTCGCTGACATCGGCCACCCTCAATCCACGCTCGGTACAGGCATCCAGAACAGCCTTGGCCAGCGGATGCTCACTGCCGCGTTGCAGGGCGCCGGCCAATTGCAGCAGGCGCGCCTCATTACCGTCGATGGCACTCAGATGAGCGATGCGCGGGGCGCCGGAGGTCAGGGTGCCGGTCTTGTCGAACACCACCGCGCTGACTTCATGGGCACGCTCCAGTGCTTCGGCGTCCTTGATCAGAATCCCGTAGCGCGCCGCCACGCCGGTGCCGGCCATGATCGCCGTCGGCGTGGCCAGGCCCAAGGCGCACGGGCAGGCGATCACCAGCACCGCCACGGCGTTGATCAGCGCGTTTTCCATCGGCGCGCCATACAGCCACCAGCCGATCAGGGTGGTCAAGGCAATCAGCAGCACGGTGGGCACGAACACCTGGCTGACTTTATCCACCAGTTTCTGGATCGGCGCTTTTGCGGCCTGGGCGTCTTCCACCAGACGGATGATCCGCGCCAGCACGGTTTCCGCACCGAGGGCCTGGGTGCGCACCAACAACCGACCTTCACCGTTGATCGCGCCGCCGGTGACTTTGTCGCCGGGCTGCTTGGGCACCGGCAGGCTCTCGCCGCTGATCAGGGCTTCGTCGGCATGGCTCTGGCCTTCAACCACTTCGCCGTCCACCGGGAAGCGTTCGCCGGGTTTGACCATCACCAGATCATTGAGGCGCAGGGCGCTGATGGCGACGTCTTGCTCGTGGCCGTCGCTCACCCGGATCGCCCGTTCCGGGCGCAAGGCTTCGAGGGCACGGATGGCGCTGGCGGTCTGGCGCTTGGCGCGGCTTTCCAGGTACTTGCCCAGCAACACCAGGGCGATCACCACCGCCGAGGCTTCGAAATACAGATGCGGCATGCGCCCGGCGGCGGTGGCCCATTCGTACAGGCTCAAGCCATACCCGGCGCTGGTGCCCAGGGCGACCAGCAGGTCCATGTTGCCGGCCCCGGCGCGCACGGCTTTCCACGCGGCGATATAGAACCGTGCACCGAAGATGAACTGCACCGGCGTAGCCAAGGCGAATTGCGCCCAGGCCGGGAGCATCCAGTGCACGCCGAACGGTTGTAGCAGCATCGGCAATACCAACGGCAAGGCGAGGGCGATGGCGATGATCAAGGCCAGGCGTTCGCGATGCAGGCGCTGTTGCTGATGGTCGGTTGTCGGGTGTTCGGCTTCCCGGACGCTGGCGCTGTAGCCCGCCTTGGTCACGGCCGCGATCAAGGTTTGCGGATCGATCTGGCCGAGCAGTTCAAGGTGGGCGCGTTCGTTGGCCAGGTTGACGCTGACGCTTTTCACTCCGGCAACCTTGCCCAGCGCACGTTCGACGCGACCGACGCAGGACGCGCAGGTCATGCCGTCGATGCTCAATTCCAGGCTCTGTTGCGGTACGCGATAGCCGGCCTTGGCCACGGCATCCATCAGGGCCGGCAGGCTGTCGCTGGGGGCTTGCACCCGCGCCTGCTCAGTGGCGAGGTTGACGCTGACGGCACTGGCGCCCATGACGTTGCTCAAGGCGCGCTCGACCCGTCCGGCGCAACTGGCGCAGGTCATGCCGGCAATCGGCAGGTCGAACGTGGTGGATTCGGACATCGGTCGCACTCCCTGTAGTAGATGACCACAGGATCAACCTTGCCATGCTGGCAAGGTCAAGTGCCAATCTGATGTGGAAGTGCCCGGGGCCTGTGCCTGACTGTGATCCCCTGTGGGATTTGTGTCAGTAGCCGAGACCGGCGCGTTTCAGGTACATCCCTTCCCGTGTCATCGCGATCCGGTACTTGAGCACATCCCCGGCCTTGAGCTGGATATCCTGCGATCCCGGCGCGAGCATGCCCGGGTTGCAACCCGGCACCTGGCCCGGCAGCAGTTTCAGGCGCAGCGAGACGATGCCCGGCGGCAGGTTGAACGAGGTGCTCTGTTCCTGAAACAGTCGCGCCGCCAGTTGATCCTGGATGTACACACCGATTTCGCAACTGGTCGCGACTTCCAGGCGCTCGCGGGAAATGATCAGCACGCCATAATCCTGACCGGCAGCATTGACCGAAGGCACGGTGGCGAAAAGGCTGAGAAAGCCAAACAGGCTGAAAACTGACCAGCGCATGGCTGAATCTCCTGAGTTCGAGTCATTGATGGACGCAGCTTGGCCGAGCACTGCGCCGATTGCCAGCCCGGCAGCTAACTTCAGAACTTGACCTTGCCATGGTGGCAAGCTCGAAACTGGGTTCAACCCTCGGAAAAGGAGTCATCCCATGCAAGTGTTCAACGTTGAAGGCATGTCTTGTGGTCACTGCGTCAAGGCCATCACCCAGGCGGTCCAGGCCAAAGACCCGGCGGCCAGTGTTCGGGTCGACCTGGCGGCCAGGGAGGTCGGTGTCGAAAGTGCGTTGACCGCCGAGCAGGTGATCGAGGTGATCAGCGAAGAGGGTTACGGCGTCAAACTGGTCTGAATTTGATAGTTAGCGAGCTACCGGAATGTTCAAGGCGTCCATGCGCGGCTAGACTGTCGGGCTGCCGACTTCTGCCCCACTGGATGCCTGATGAACTTTCGTACCATTCTGATTCTCGGCGCCTTGAGCGCTTTCGGTCCGCTGGCGATCGATTTCTACCTGCCGGCCTTCCCGGCCATGGCCCTGGCTTTCGGGACGGACGAAAATCACGTTCAGATGACGTTGGCGGCGTACTTCCTCGGCCTGTCCATCGGTCAGTTGGCCTATGGCCCGGTGGCGGATCGTTTCGGGCGACGCATTCCATTGCTCATCGGTGTCGGCCTGTTCACCGCTGCATCTGTGGCGTGCGCCTATGCGCCGAACCTGGAATGGCTGATCGGCGCGCGTTTCATCCAGGCGTTGGGCGGCTGCGCGGGGATGGTGATTTCCCGGGCGGTGGTCAGCGACAAGTGTGATGCGGTGGGGTCGGCGAAAGTCTTTTCGCAGCTGATGCTGGTGATGGGGCTTGCCCCCATCCTCGCGCCCTTGTTGGGTGGGTTGTTGGTCAACACCACAGGCTGGCAGTCGATCTTCCTGGCCTTGACCGGTTTCAGTGCGCTGGCGGGGCTGGCGGTTGCGACGGGATTGCCGGAAAGCATGCCGGCCCACATGCCGCGTCAACCGCTGTCGGGTGCGCTGCGTCAGTACGGTCGGTTGCTGGCCGACCCGATATTTCTTGGCCATGCCTTGACCGGGGGCATCGCCATCGCCGGGATGTTTGCCTACATCGCCGGTTCACCCTTCATCATCATCAAGCTCTACGGCGTTCCGGCCGAGCATTTCGGCTGGCTGTTCGGCACCAATGCGGCGGGCTTCATTCTGGTGGCGCAGGTCAACGCGCGGTTACTGGCCAAGCGTGGCCCGATGTTCCTGCTGGCGCGCGCGGTGTGGGTTTATCTGGCGGCCGGTTTGGCCCTGCTGGCTGTCAGCTCGCTGCACCCGGCACAATTGTGGCCGTTGCTGATTCCATTGTTCATCTGTATCGCCAGCCTCGGTTGCATCAGCCCCAACGCCGCGGCCTGTGCGATGAACGGGCAGGGCGCACGGGCCGGCAGCGCGTCGGCGCTGCTCGGTTGCCTGCAATTCAGCGTGGCTGCCGGCGCCTCCGCATTGGTGGGTGTGCTGCACGACGGCAGCGCCGTGCCGATGGCCATGGTCATCAGCCTGTGTGGAATTCTGGTGGTGAGCGCAGCGGTGCTCACCCGGCGTTTGCAAAATGCCCGGGCGCTGGCGCAAGCCCAGGTTTGAGGCCGGAGTCAGCCGACTGCACGCTGCGCAAGGAGGACGGGAATCTGGTGAGGGGCCTGGATGCGGGCTTCAAGGGTACGCGTGAAAGCGCGAGCTTCTGCTTCGCTGCGGAACGTCACAGCATGTTGGTCTAAGCGAACTTGCCACTGGGATTTTGCCAGTTCTTTTATCAGGATCTTCATAGCCGAACTCCTCTTGTAAAAGATGTCTTGTAAAAGACTGCCTCGCAGGAGATTCGATTGTAGTCCCGTATACGGTCACCATTGTGACAAGGATCAACTGTCTGACTGACGGTTTGTAACTAAAAAAAACACGGCTTTTCGATGGCGTCCGGAGGAATTGTCGGCGGCCGGAACTAACCGGTCGCCGACGGAAAACACGACATTAGCGATGGCTTTTTTCAGCGTATCAGAACCCTTCCAGCACTATCTTGCCCTTGGCTTTGCCGCTTTCCAGCAGGGCATGGGCACGGCGCAGATTGGCCGCGTTGATCGTGCCGAAGTGTTCGCCCACCGTGGTTTTCAGGGTCCCGGCATCGATCAGCCAGGCGACGCGATTGAGCAGGTTGTGTTGCTCGATCATGTCCGCGGTTTCAAACAGCGACCGGGTGTACATGAACTCCCAGTGCAGTGACAGACTCTTGCGTTTGAGCTTGGTCACGTCCAGCGACTTGGGGTCATCGATCAGCGCCAGTTTACCTTGGGGTGCCAATGCCTCGATCAATTGGTCCAGGTGCTGGTCGGTTTGCGTCAGGCTGGCGACGTGGGTGACCTGATCCACACCGGCGCGCTTGAGTGCTTCGCAGAGTGGTTGGCTGTGATCGATCACCAGGTCGGCGCCCAGTTCTTTCACCCAGCTTTGGGTTTGCGCACGCGAAGCGCTGCCGATGACTTTCAGGGCCGTCAGTTGGTGAGCCAGTTGCGTCAGAGTCGAGCCCACGCCACCCGCCGCGCCGACGATCAACAGGCTCTGGCCTTCGTCGGTTTTGCCTTCGCGCACTTGCAGGCGCTCGAACAACAGCTCCCACGCCGTGATCGCGGTGAGCGGCAGGGCAGCGGCCTCGGCGAACCCCAGGGTTTTTGGCATGCGGCCGACGATGCGCTCGTCCACCGCATGCAACTCGCTGTTGCCGCCCGCACGCGCGATGGAACCGGCGTAATACACCTTGTCGCCGGCCTGGAACAGCGTCACCTCACTGCCCACCGCCTTGACCACACCGGCCACATCCCAACCCAACACCTTGGCTGCGCCACCTTCGGGCTGGACGTTCTGGCGTATCTTGGTGTCCACCGGATTGACCGAGATGGCTTTGACTTCCACCAGCAAGTCGCGGGGGCCGGCGACCGGCTCCGGCAGTTCGATGTCTTGCAGAGCCTTGTCGTCACTGATCGGCAACGAGGCGTAGTAGGCAATGGCTTTCATGGGCGGCTCCGGAACACTGATAAAAGAAGGGACTCGATGGGGCAGATGATTGGCTATTTCTCCTGAAGATAAAACCGGCTAAAAGAGCAGTCTCTTTCAATATTTTTTTGATAATCGGTGCTCTTGATGTTGCGTTTCGATGACTTGCAGTTGTTTGTCCGGGCGGCGGACCTGGGCAGTCTGTCCGCCGCCGCGCGGGGCATGGACATGTCGGCGGCCGTGGCCAGTGCGGCGCTCAAGCGCATCGAACAGCAACTCGGCGCCCGATTGTTGGCCCGTTCGACCCGCAGCCTGCGCCTGACCGCCGAAGGCGAGGGCTTTCTCGAATACGCCCGCGCGGCCCTGAGCAATCTCGACGAGGGCCGGCGATTGCTGGCCAGGGGGCAGGACCAGGTCAGCGGGGTGCTGCAACTGTCGGCGCCATCGGACTTTGGCCGCAATCTGCTGCTGCCCTGGCTCGACGAGTTTCAACGCGAGCATCCGAAACTCACCGTGCGCCTGCTGCTGGGGGACCGCATCGCCGACCTGTTTCGCCAACCGGTAGACATTGCCCTGCGCTACGGTGAACCGGAGGACTCCAGCCTGGTGGCGCTGCCCATCGCCCCGCAGAACCGCCGGGTGTTGTGCGCCGCTCCCGGCTATCTGGCCCGGCATGGCGAGCCGCGGCATCTGGAGCAACTGGCACAGCACAATTGCCTGTTGTACATGCTCGGCAGCCGGGTCCACGATCACTGGAGTTTTCACGACGGCAAGCGCGAAGTCAGCCTGACCGTCAGCGGCGATCGTTTCAGTGACGATGCCGATGTCGTGCGTCTTTGGGCCGTGGCGGGTGCCGGGATCGCTTACAAGTCCTGGCTCGATGTGGCCGCCGATGTACTGGCCGGCCGCTTGAAGGTGCTGATGCCGGAGCTGCTCTGTGAGCGCGCACCGTTGAATCTGTTGTGCGCCCATCGCGCACAATTGAGTAAGCCAGTGAAGCTGTTGCGCGAAATGCTTGTCAGCCGATGCACCCTTTTGACCAGTCAATTTCCAGGTTTTTCGGAAATCGATCATTAGTCGCACGAAAAAAGAGAAATTTCCCTCAGGTACGATCACCACCTACGCCGGGTGGAGGAAAGGATCCGCCGATCAACCCGCATATACTAGCGGCCTCATCATGTCAGTTGCGTCGATCCCCAATGGCGGGTCCTCGTTCGAGTCGGCCCGGCTGCACGGTCATCCTTTTGGCCTACGCAGCATCGGCCAGGCAGCGCAAATGAGTGAGCAAGGCGTTGTCGGGCTTATGGCAGTTTCCACGGATTGGCCGACGACACATTACTGGTCAAGATTTCTCTGGGCAGTAGACGAAACGATTCAACAGGGAGTGAATACATGGAACATGCACCTTGCATCAGCCAGATCGCCACGTTGCTGGCTGACCCAAAGCGCAGCGCAATGATGTGGGCCTTGATGGATGGTTCGGCACGGGCAACCGAAGAGTTGGCATTGCTGGCCGGCCTGTCATCGTCGTCGGCCAGTGCACACTTGGGGCGTTTGTCCGCCGGAGGTCTGCTCAAGGTTGAAAACCGCGGCCGCAAACGCTTCTTCCGCCTGGCCGCTCCCGAGGTCGGGGCGGCAATCGAAGCACTGGCCAGCGCGACTTTCGCCAGCGCACCCCAGGATATTCCGGACGTATTCAAGCGTAACGCGCCTCTGATCAAACCCCGGGCGGTGCGTTCGCCATTGTTGAGTGCCCGACTGTGCGACGATCACTTGGGGGGCACCCTGTCCGCCGATCTGTATCAGCGACTGCTGGAGGCAGGCTGGATCGAACATTTCGATCAGCGGGTCACGGTCACCCTCAAGGGCGCGACGGAGTTGGCGGCACGGGGCGTGTTCATCCAGGCGCTGGCCCATCACAACGGCAGGGTTGCCTGCGCGTGCCCTGACTGGAGCGAAAGACGCCCGCACATGGGAGGCTCGCTGGGCGCGGCATTGTTGCAGCTGTTCATGCAGTCGGGGTGGTTGAGCCTGCCCAACGATTCCCGAGCCCTGCAGGTGACGGCTTCCGGGCAACGGGAGATCTATCGCTTTGCCCAGGAAACCGAGTTGGAGATGGCGCTTTAGTGCACCGTGGCGGGAGCGAACGTACTCGCTCCCGCGGGGCTGGGGCGCCGAGCCTTACGGTTTCACCAACCGCGCATCGAGGCTGTTCTGCGCCAGGCGCTTGGCCTGATCCTGGGTCATGCCCAGGTGGGTGTGCAGCGCATGGAAGTTCTCGGTGACATAGCCACCGAAGTACGCCGGGTCATCGGAGTTCACGGTCACTTTCACGCCGCGTTCCAGCATGTCGAGGATGTTGTGCTGCGACATGTGATCGAACACGCAAAGCTTGGTGTTCGACAACGGGCACACGGTCAGCGGGATCTGCTCGTCGATGATTCGCTGCATCAGGCGCTCGTCTTCGATGGCGCGCACGCCATGGTCGATGCGCTGGATTTTCAGCAGGTCGATGGCTTCCCAGATGTACTCGGGCGGGCCTTCTTCACCGGCGTGGGCGACGGTCAGGAAGCCTTCGTGACGGGCACGGTCGAAAACGCGCTGAAACTTGCTCGGCGGGTGGCCCATCTCGGAGCTGTCCAGGCCCACGGCGACGAACGCATCGCGGAACGGCAGCGCCTGGTCGAGGGTCTTCTGGGCCTCGTCTTCGCTCAGATGGCGCAGGAAACTCAGGATCAAACCACTGGTGATGCCCAGTTGCTGCTCACCATCCTTCAGTGCGGCGGCGATGCCGTTGAGCACCACTTCGAACGGGATGCCACGGTCGGTGTGGGTCTGCGGGTCGAAGAACGGTTCGGTGTGAATCACGTTCTGCTCTTTGCAACGCAGCAGGTATGCCCAGGTCAGGTCATAGAAGTCCTGGGAGGTGCGCAGCACATCGGCACCCCGGTAATACAGGTCGAGGAACTCCTGCAGGTTGTTGAAGGCATACGCCTTGCGCAAGGTTTCGACGTCGTTCCATGGCAAGGCAATCTTGTTGCGTTCGGCCAGGGCGAACAACAGCTCGGGTTCCAGCGAGCCTTCCAGGTGCAGGTGCAACTCTGCCTTGGGCAGGGCGTTCAGCCAGTCGTACATAATTCTTTTCTCATCAGGTGCAATGGTCGCCATTCTACAGAGGGTTGCCGCAACAATTGGTAAAACCTGACCAGGCGGTTCATCACACCGCTTCCAGTTCCCGTCGATAAGCGTAGGTATCGGCGAAGCGCGATAGAAGGAACTCGGCGCAGGTGGTGGCCGGGTATTTCGCCGGGTGCGATGCGTCCTGACAGCCGGGCAGGCAGTCGATGCGGGTATCCGGGTGCGGCTCGGCGAAAAACGGCATCGAATAACGATCCACGCCCAGGGGGCTGATCACCCGGTGCGGCGTCGACAGGTAGCGGTCGTTGCTCCAGCGCGCCATCATGTCGCCGAGGTTGACCACGAAGGTGCCTTCGATGGGCGGCGCGTCGATCCATTCGCCTTTGACGCTGCGTACCTGCAAGCCACCGGCGGTGTCCTGGTAGAGCAGGGTGATGCAGCCGTAGTCGGTGTGCGCCCCGGCACCTTGTTGCTCTTCGGAACTGGCGGTGTGGCGCGGCGGGTAATGGATCATGCGCAGTACGCTGACCGGGTCATTGAAGCGTGTGTCGAAGAAATCGCGCTCAATCCCCAGCGCGATGGTCATGGCCCGCAACAGTGTTTGCGCCAGGGCTTGCATGTCGATGTAGTGCTGCTCCATCAACGCTTCCCAGCCGCGGATGGACGGATGGCGATTGGGGCCGCGCAAGGGTTTTTCCGCCAGTACGTCAGGGTGCCCGGCCGGCAGGTGCAGACCCATGTCGAAGGTTTCTTTGAGGTCGCTGGGTTTGCCTGGGTCCAATTGCTCGGTGGCAATGGCGCCGTAGCCGCGATGGTGACGGGTCTGGGTGATGTCGATCTTGAGTTTTTCGGCGGTGGGTTGGGCGAAGAAGAACTTGGCGTGGTCGAGCAGGGCGTCGATTCGCGCAGTGCTGATCGGATGGCCCTTGATATAGAAAAAGCCCCACTCGCGGCAGGCGAGGTCGATTTGTTTGGCGACAGTTTGCCAGGCTATTTGGTCGGTGCTGTAGAGCGGGGTGATGTCGATGATGGGGAGGCTGGTCATACGCAATCCTTGAACGCGATGAAGATCACATGTGGGAGCGAGCCTGCTCGCGAATGCGGTGTGTCAACCAACATCAATGTTGAGTGTACAGACGCCTTCGCGAGCAGGCTCGCTCCCACAGGGTTTTGTGTTCTGACTGGAGAGTTACTTCGGAATCTCGGCCTTCATGCCTTCCACGTAGTAATTCATCGACGCCAGTTCCTCCGTGGTCGCGCTCGCGCCCGCCGGAATTTTCTCGACCCCGGCCTGATCCTTGATCGGCCCGGTGAACAGTTGCAGCGCACCGCTCTTGATGTCGGCGATGAGCTGCTCGGCTTCGCTCTTCACCGTCGCTGGCACCAGGTCGCTGATCGGCAGTTCAACGGTGCCTTCTTTCAAGCCGCCCCAGTAGTCCCGGGATTTCCAGTCATGATCGATCACGCTTTGGGTTGCCTGAACGTAGTGCGGGCCCCAGTCGTTGACGATGGAGGTCAGCACCGCTTTCGGCCCGAAGTGCGCCATGTCCGAAGCGTAGCCCACGGCATAAACGCCGCGACGTTCGGCCGCCTGGATCGGCGCGGGGCTGTCGGTGTGCTGGAACACCACGTCCACGCCCTGGTCGATCAGCGCGTTGGCGGCGTCCGCTTCCTTGCCCGGATCGAACCATGAGTTGACCCACACCACCTTGATCTCGGTGCCGGGGTTGTACTTGTTCAGGGCCAACTGGATGGCGTTGATGTCGCGGATCACTTCCGGGATCGGGAACGAGGCGACGTAGCCGACCTTTTTGGTCTTGGTCATCTTCGCCGCGAGGAAACCGCCGACGTAGCGACCCTCGTAAGTACGCGCCAGGTAAGTGCCGAGGTTCTTGTCCTGCTTGTAGCCGGTGGCGTGTTCGAAGGTCACCTTGGGAAACTGTTTGGCGACCTTCACGGTCGGGTTCATGTAGCCGAAGGAAGTGGTGAAGATCAGGTCGTATTTGTCCTTGGCCATGTTGCGGATCACCCGCTCGGCGTCGGCGCCTTCGGCGACGTTTTCCACGTAGTTGGTGGTGATCTGTGCGCCGAATTTTTCCGCGAGTTCCTTACGCCCCTGTTCATGCTGATACGTCCAGCCGTGGTCACCGATCGGACCGATATAGACGAAGCCGACTTTCAGCGGATCGGCGGCTACGGCGGTCAGGCTGGCGCTCAAACCGATGGCTGCCGCAACAGCGCAAAGCAGCTTCTTCAACGGACGGTTGTGCATGAATTGGAACTCCATTTTGTTGTGAGGTTGGCTGGGCTCTCTGGCTTGCACAGGGCAATGCAAATTGCTGACCAACAAGACAACAAAACATGAATCCGCGCTGATGCTATCGCGAGCAAGCTCGCGACAGGTCCTTGAAGTCCGATAACAGTGCATGTCCTTGCACAGCTGCCATCCACTGGTGCGCCAATGATCCTCCACAAAACCAATGTGGGAGCGAGCCTGCTCCCACAGTTTTAATCGGTGTTGTATCAGGTCCCGGCGATCAACTGCCGCGCCGCCTGGCTGTGATCAGCAATCAACCCCTTCAGATCCAGCCCTTCGACCTGCCCATCGATCACCCGCCACTTGCCGCCGACCATCACTCGATCCGCGCGATCAGCACCGCATAGCAGCAACGCCGAGACCGGATCATGACTGCCGGAGAAGCGCAGTTCATCGAGCTTGAACATCGCCAGGTCAGCCTGCTTGCCCACGGCCAACTCGCCGATATCGGTACGGCCCAGCAGGCTCGCCGAACCCTTGGTCGCCCAACCCAACACGCGCTCCGGCGTGATCTTCTCGGCGCCGTAGCGCAGACGCTGGATGTACAATGCCTGACGCGCTTCGAGCATCATGTTCGAGGCATCGTTAGACGCCGAACCGTCCACGCCCAAACCAAGCAAGGCACCGGCATCGGTCAGCTCGATGCTCGGGCAGATACCCGAGGCCAGGCGCATGTTCGAACTCGGGCAATGGCAAATGCCGGTGCCGGCGGCGCCGAGGCGGGCGATTTCGTCCGGATTGAAATGGATGCCATGGGCCAGCCAGGTACGCGGGCCGAGCCAGCCGACACTGTCCAGATAGTCCACGGTGCGCAGGCCGAAGCGTTGCAGGCAGAAATCTTCTTCGTCGAGGGTTTCTGCCAGGTGGGTGTGCAGGCGCACGTCGAGTTTGTTCGCCAGCTCGGCACTCGCCGACATGATTTCCGGGGTCACCGAGAACGGCGAGCACGGTGCCAGGGCGATCTGGATTTGCGCGCCGTCACCGCGTTCGTGGTATTCGGCGATCAGGCGCTGGCTGTCGGCGAGGATCACTTCGCCTTCCTGCACGGTCTGTTGTGGCGGCAGGCCACCGTCCTTTTCACCGAGGCTCATGGAACCGCGGGTGAGCATGGCGCGCATGCCCAATTCACGAACGCTCTCGACTTGCACGTCGATCGCGTTTTCCAGACCTTCCGGGAACAGGTAGTGATGGTCGGCTGCGGTGGTGCAACCGGACAGCAGCAATTCAGCCAGCGCGACTTTGGTGGCGAGGGCGAGTTTTTCCGGGGTCAGGCGTGCCCAGACTGGGTACAGGGTTTTCAGCCACGGGAACAGCGGCTGATTGACCACCGGTGCCCAGGCGCGGGTCAGGGTTTGATAGAAGTGGTGATGGGTGTTGATCAGGCCCGGCAGGATCACATGCTCGCGGGCATCGAACACTTCATTGCACGGTGCGGACGGTTGTTGACCGGCGCCGAGTACTTCGACGATCAAACCGTCTTGCAGCACCAGACCGCCACGGGCATCGAGACCGTTGGAGGTGAAAATGGCGAGGGGATTTTTTAACCAGGTACGGGTCGCAGGCATGTTGGCCGGCTCCTCTGAAAGTTGGGTTCAGGGTTGCCAGCTCAGTGTTGCCCTGTCTGCTGATCCAGGGTCGCCGGGGAGGCGAGGTGCGAAGTGTCGATCAAAACGCCCTGGCGGGCAAGCCCAACCCGACCAGACGAAGAGTAACCCTGTGGGAGCGAGCCGGCTCGCGATGACGGAGTGTCAGTCGACAACATCTGTGCCTGATACACCGCCATCGCGAGCAGGCTCGCTCCCACAGGTTATGGGGTATTACCAGGGAATGGTTTCACCCCGGTAGTTGATGAAGTGATGCCCGCCCTTGCCGACATAGGCATTCACCTGATCGACCAGGCCACGGGTGCTGGTTTCCACGTCGATGTCCGCGCCTTCACCCCCCATGTCGGTTTTCACCCAGCCCGGGTGCAGCGACAGCACGGTGAGACTGGTTTCGCCCAATTGCGTGACGAAGCTGTTGGTCATGGAGTTCAGCGCCGCCTTGCTGGCCTTGTACAACGCCAGTTCCGGCGCATCGGGCATGGTCACGCTGCCGAGCACCGAACTCATGAACGCCAGCACGCCGGTGTCCGGGCGCAGTTGCTCGACAAAATGCTGGGCCAGGTTGATCGGCGCCACGGCGTTGGTGAAAAACAGCTGACCGACTTCGGCCATTGTCGCGCCACCGTTCGGCGTCTGGACATCCGGCCCCTTGACCCCGGCATTGACGAACAACAGGTCAAACACATCACCCTTGAGTTGTTGGCTCAGGGCGGACACCGCCTGCTGATCGTCCATGTCGAGCTTTTCGATCCGCACATCGCCCAGGGCCTGCAAGGCTTCGGCTTTTTGCGGGTCGCGCACGGTGGCGGTGACTTGCCAGCCATCGGCCAGCAGGGTTTTCACCAGTCCGAGGCCAAGCCCCCGGGAGGCGCCGATGATGAGTGCGGTTTTTGCCTTGGACATGAGTGGCTTCCTTGAAAGTTCAGGATAGTGGATTCAATGGACACTAAACCCCAGTCGTTGAGCGGTCTTGATGTACTGCACCCGTTGCACCATGTCTGGCGGATAGTCGCGATGCCCGTTGGCGCTGCGTTGCGCCGCGATCAACCCGCGCTGCTCGTAAAAGCGCAGCGTGTCGCGGCTGACGGCGCTGGCCTGGGCTAATTCACCAATGCGCATCATGACGTCTCGAGGGGGCTTGACCCTGGAGCATACTCCAGGCTTTAGCCTTGTTGCTCCCTGAATTGATGGAGCAATGTCGATGTGGACTACAACGCAATATCGCCGATTGGTGCAAGGCAGCGCCTGGTACGACCTGATCGTGACGGTCGCGTTTGTCACACCGTGGAGTTTTGCGGCGTTGCATGGGTTTTTGACGGGGGTGAGTCAGGCGTTGAGTTTACCCGGTGAGTTGCCACCGTTCGAACCAGTGCACATGCTGATGGCGAATCTGCTGGGGTCGATTGTCTGCGTATGGGCAGTGCTGCGGATTCGTGATCCGCAGCAGGTTTATGGGCGCTATGACGCCGTGGCCAGGTTCCTGTTCTCGGCCTGGCAGGCTTATGCCCTGATCCATGGCGCGAGTTCGCTGCTGGTGGTTTTTCTGGTGTTTGAATTGGCGTGGGGCATTGCTCAAGTGTTGCCTGTTCGGCAGCCATCGCGAGCAGGCTCGCTCCCACAGGGTTTGCGCCAGACACATTAATTGCGGCGGACACGGTAATGTGGGAGCGAGCCTGCTCGCGAAGGGGCCCGCCCAGACAACCACTAATGCCCTGCCTGCCACGGCTGCCCCAACGACACCGGCGCATACAACCGTGTGCGCAGCGCATCCCGGGACAGCAGCACCAGCACCACAATGGTCGCGACATACGGCAGCATCGCCAGCAGACTCGACGCAATTGCCAGTCCCAACCCCTGCGCCACCAGGTGCAGGATGCTGGCGAGCCCGAACAGGTACGCGCCGAGCAGCAGGCGCCACACCCGCCAACTGGCGAACACCACCAGCGCCAGGGCAATCCAGCCGCGCCCGGCGCTCATGTTCTCCGCCCACATCGGCGTGTAGGCCAGGGACAGATATGCCCCGGCCAGCCCTGCCATCGCACCGCCGCACAACACCGCCAGGGTCCGCACCGCCAACACCGGCAAGCCCATGGCGCTGGCCGCATCCGGGTTTTCCCCGACCGCCTGAATGATCAGCCCGACGCGGCTTTTCAGAATCACCCAGGCCACCAGCGCAAACAGCGCGAATGACAAATACACCAACAGGTCCTGGGCAAACAGCATCCGTCCGATCAGCGGGATCTCGCTCAAATATGGAATCGCCATCGGCTCGAATCCCGCCAGCGGCTTGCCGACCCAGGCCGCACCGACGAAGGTCGACAGGCCCACGCCGAAAATCGTCAGGGCCAGACCGGTGGCCACCTGATTGGCGTTGAACACCAGCGCCACCAAGGCAAAGAGGGACGACAACAGCATCCCGGCGAACATTGCCAGCAACACGCCGAGCCATAGATTGCCGGTGTTGAACGCGACGATGAAACCGATCACCGCGCCAAACAGCATCATGCCTTCCTGGCCAAGGTTGAGGACGCCACTTTTCTCGCAGATCAGTTCCCCCAGCGCCACCAGCAGCAACGGCGTACCGCAGCGGACCATGGCGTAGAAAATATTGCTCAGCAGATCGATATCCATCACAGCGCTCCTGCTTGTACGGCGGTGGTTTGGGCGCGGCGGGTCCAGCGCAGGTTCAGGCGTGGGCGATAGAGAATCAGCACATCACTGGCGAGCAGGAAAAACAGCATCATGCCCTGGAACAATTGGGTGATGGCTTGCGGCAGGTTCAGGCTCATTTGTGCGCTTTCGCCGCCGATGTACAGCAGCGCCATCAGCAGACTGGAAAACAGGATGCCGACAGGGTTCAGGCGGCCGAGAAATGCCACGGTGATCGCCGCATAGCCGTAGCCCGGCGAGACCTGCGGCACCAGCTGACCGATGGGGCCGCTGACTTCGCACACGCCGGAAAGCCCCGCCAGGCTGCCGCTGATCAACAGCGCGAGCCAGATCAGACGTTTCTCGCGAAAGCCGACAAAACCGGCGGCACGCTTGTCCAGCCCGAGCACTTTGATCTGGAAACCGACAAAGCTTTTCTGCAACAACACCCACACGGTCACCAACGCGAGCAGGGCGAAGTAAACCCCGGCGTGGACCCGGCCATCTTCCATCAGCAACGGCAAGCGGCTGGCGTCGCCGAACATCGCCGATTGCGGAAAATTGAAACCATCCGGATCTTTCAGTGGACCGTGCACGCAATACAGCAAAAGGTTCAGGGCGATGTAATTGAGCATGATGCTGGTGAGGATCTCATTGGCGTTGAAACGCGTGCGCAACCACGCCGTCAGCCCGGCCCACGCAGCTCCGGCCAAGGTGCCGGTGAGCAAGATCAGCACCAGCGCCCAGCGGCTTTGCATATCGATGATGTTCACCGCCAGCGCACTGCCGGCCAACGCACCGAGCAGCAGTTGACCTTCGGCGCCGATGTTCCAGATGCGCGCCTGGTAGGCGACGGCCAGGCCCAATGCGCAGAGCAGAATCGGCAGGGCTTTGACCAGCAATTCGGAGACGCCGTACAGGTCGCTGACCGGCGCAATCAGCAAGGTGTGCAGCGTCAGCAGCGGGTCGTGCCCGAGCGCGATAAACAACAGCGAGCCACAGCCCAGTGTCAGTGCCGCTGCGAGCAACGGCGAGCACCACAGCATCAGGCGCGATTGCTGGCCGCGGGGTTCAAGAGAAAGCAGCATGTGACACTCCGTTAACGCGTGGCGGATTCGAGTGATTGAGGGGCACCGAACTGGCCGGCCATCCAGCCGCCGACATCGCTCAGGCGCGTGTCGACTGTGGCGTGGAGCGCCGACAACCGACCACCGCACAAGGCGCCGAGGCGGTCGCTGATCTGGAACAGTTCATCGAGGTCTTCGGAAATCACCAGGATCGCCGCGCCGGCATCGCGCAAGGCAATCAAGGCGCGGTGAATGGTGGCGGCCGCGCCGACGTCCACGCCCCAGGTCGGGTGTGCGGCGACCAGCAGTTTCGGTCGCTGAAGGATTTCCCGGCCGAGGATGAATTTCTGCAGGTTTCCCCCGGACAGGCTGCGGGCCGGTGCCTGGCTATCGGGTGTCTTGACCCCGAAACGGCGGATGATTTCCTCGGCCAGTGCTTCGACTTTGCCGCGCTGAATCAGGCCGTTATTCACCAACCCCTGCTGGAAGGCGGTCAGCAGCGCGTTGTCCGCCAGGCTCAGCTCCGGCACTGCACCATGGCCCAGGCGTTCGGCGGGGACGAACGCCAGGCCGAGTTGGCGGCGAACATCGGGACGCAAATGGGCGACGGGCTCCTGGCCAAAACGGATCGTTGCGCTGGCGTTGCGGGGCAGCAGTACTTCGCCGCTGAGCAAGGCCAGCAACTCGTCCTGGCCATTGCCGGCGACACCGGCGATGCCGACAATTTCACCACGGCGCGCTTCAAGGTCGATGTTGGCAAGCGAGCAGCCGAACGGGTCCGGGTTGTGCCAGGACAAGCCACGGACATCAAGGAACGCCTCACCTCCGGTAACCTTCGGATAGTCAGCGATCAACTCCGCCGCTTCACCGACCATCAAGCGCGCCAGTTGCTGATCCGAACACTCGGCCGGCACGCAATGCCCGGACACCCGACCGCCTCGTAAAACCGTTGCGCTGTGGCACAACGCGCGGACTTCCCCAAGCTTGTGGCTGATGAACAAAATGCTGCAACCCTCGGCGGCAAGCCGGCGCAGGGTGACGAACAAGTCGTCGGCCTCCTGCGGCGTCAGCACCGAAGTCGGTTCATCGAGAATCAACAGGCGGATGTCCTGCATCAGGCAGCGAATGATTTCCACCCGTTGCCGTTCACCGATCGACAGGCTGTGGACAAGTCGCTCCGGTTCCAGCGCCATGCCATAGCGCCGGGACACCTCGCGAATCTTCGGCTCAAGCTGTTTGGGTGTGCCTGCCGCCGCGCCCATGGCCAGGGCGATGTTCTGCGCCACGCTCAGGGTTTCGAACAGCGAGAAATGCTGGAACACCATGCCGATTCCCAAACCCCGGGCCTGGGCCGGGTTGCGCAGGCTCACCCGCCGGCCTTGCCAGATCACTTCGCCGGAATCGGCGTGGGTGACGCCGTAGATGATCTTCATCAAGGTGCTTTTACCCGCGCCGTTTTCGCCGAGCAGGGCATGGATCTCGCCAGGGGCAATGGTCAGGTCGATGGCGTCGTTGGCCAGGCAACCGGGGTAGCGTTTTGTGATGCTGCGCAGTTGCAGGCGCGGAACCGGATCGGGGGTTGGAGCGCGATTGGGCATGACAGGCTCGGTGCTGTTGGACTTGTGCCTGTGGATAAAGCAATTTTCTGGCCATCTGGTCAGGAAAATGTCGAAGTCCTGCGAGCCGAGGCGTTGAGTGCGCCGCTTTCGAATGTCTCACCCACAGCCCGGCACCACATGGGGGCAATGGCGCAAATCAAGCCCCGATTTTGCTCGTGGGGTTTTGCTCAAAAAATGAGCAATCGACCACAAGCCATAGCGTGCAGGGCGCCGAGACGGCCATGAACGGGTTATCCACAGATTGCTCCACAGTATTTGTGTGCAAGCTCAAAGCATGGGCATAAGCACTGAGTGGCTTTCTTCTAAAGGCGATAAACCGTTGTAACTGTTTGTTTTTATTTGAATTTGATGTACTTGATGGCAGATTGGACGAAAATTGAGCAAAGTCCGCAAAGCCGCATGACAGAAGGGTTACAGCGGTATGTGCTCAGGTTATCCACAGGCGGGTGCACAGCAGATGTGGGCAAATATGGAATAAGTGAAAAAGTGGCGTGCCCCAAAAGATTGCAGCCTGTGATTCAGCGCTGTAACAGAATTCGCCCGCGACTCAAATCGGCCAGTTGTGACTGCAAGGTGTCGATCTGCGCACCGCCCACGGCCAGCTGCAACTCGACCCCATTGGAGGTGAAGCTTTCATCCACAACCAATCCACCTGCTTCTGCCACCCGCAGCTTGACCAGGGCCAACTCGGCAAACCCGCAGGCGCAACGCAGCGGCACCCGGCTGATCAGCTCGATCTTTGGCGCCGCTTGCAGGCATTTGTTTGCACCCCCGCCATAAGCGCGGGCGAGCCCCCCGGTGCCCAGTTGGATGCCGCCATACCAGCGAATCACCAGCACCGCGACCTGATCGCAATCCTGCGCCTCTATCGCCGCCAGAATCGGCCGCCCGGCCGTGCCGCCGGGCTCGCCATCATCGGTGCTGCGATACTGATCGCCGAGCTTCCACGCCCAGCAGTTGTGCGAGGCATTGAAGTCACTGTGCTGTTCAATGAACGCCTGGGCCTCGGCCGGGCTGGAGATCGGCGCGGCGAAGGTCATGAAGCGACTCTTGCGAATCTCTTCGCGGTATTCGCAAAAACCGCTGAGGGTAAATGGCATACGTACCTGAATGGCAACTTAGATGGCAGGTTTCAGGCCGCAGCCCTTGAGAATGATGCGGATCAGGTTGTCCCCGGCGTCTTCCATGTCCTGTTTGGTCAACCTGGTGCGCCCGGTGACGCGGCAGATCTGGGTGGCGAAGTCGGCGTAGTGCTGGGTGCTGCCCCACAACAGGAAGATCAGGTGCACCGGATCGACCGGGTCCATTTTACCGGCGTCGATCCAGGCCTGGAACACGCCCGCACGACCCTGGAACCAGGCGCGATAGTCCTGGTTGAAGTACTCGGTCAGGCATTCGCCGCCGCTGATGACTTCCATGGCGAAAATCCGCGAGGCTTGCGGCTGGCGCCGGGAGAACTCGATTTTTGCGCGGATGTAGCGGGTCAAGGCTTCGGCCGGATCGTCCTCGGCGGTGAGGGTGTTGAAGGTGCTGTCCCACAACTCGATGATGTTGCTCAGCACCGCCACGTACAAACCGAGCTTGTTGGTGAAGTAGTAATGCAGGTTCGCCTTGGGCAGCCCGGCATTCTGGGCGATGGTGTTCATGCTCGTGCCTTTGTAGCCGTGACGGGCGAACTCGTCTTCGGCGGCTTTGATGATGGTCTCTTCGTTTTTCTGACGAATGCGGCTGACGGGTTTTCCGCCGTGGGCTGGGACTTCAAAGGTCATAGGCACTTCCGAGAAGATGAGTGGGTGCGGCCAGTGCGTTGATAGCGCACCGGCAGGTTACAGACAAGTCTATGGGGAAAAACCAATCCACTGAGGGCTTGTTCAATTATGCAATTCAACGCGTCGCCGCGAGACTCTCGAGAAAACTCTCCAGCACCAGATGCGGTCGACGTCCCTTGCGGGTGACCGACGCCAGGCTCAGGTCATAGAAACGCGTTTTTGCTTTCAATGCACGCAACCGACCTTGCTGTACCCAAAGACTCGCGTAGTGATCCGGCAAATAGCCGATGTAGCGCCCGGTCAGGATCAGGAACGCCATGCCTTCACGGTCCGAGGCGCTGGCGGTGCAATTGAGCGCCTGGTAGTGAGCCTGGATCTCCGCCGGCAAACGAAAGGTGGGCGCGATGGCGTCCTGGCTATTCAGGCGTTCGTCGTCCAGTTGCTTGTCGTCGACATAGAACAGCGGGTGACCGACCGCGCAGTACAGCAGCGAACGTTCGCTATACAACGGTTGATACTCCAGCCCCGACAGCGCGCTGGCCTGCGGCACCACGCCGACATGCAGACGGCCGTCGAGCACGCCTTGTTCGACTTCATTGGGCGCGATCATGCGGATCTGGATTTGCACGTCGGGGCCGCGTTCCTTCAATTGTGCGAGGGCATGGGTGATGCGCATGTGGGGCAGGGTGACCAGGTTGTCGGTCAATCCAATGATCAATTCGCCGCGCAAGTGCTGGTGCAGGCCATTGACCTCGGTGCGGAAGCTTTCCAGTGCACTTAACAGCTGCAACGCCGATTGATAGACCTCGCGGCCTTCTTCGGTCAGGGAAAACCCGGCACGTCCACGTTGACACAGACGCAGGCCGAGGCGTTGCTCCAGATCGCTCATCTGCTGGCTGATCGCCGAGCGACCGATGCCCAGCACGGTTTCCGCCGCGGAGAAGCCGCCGCATTCCACCACGCTGCGGAAAATCCTCAGCAGGCGGATATCAAAGTCGCTGACCTGGGCCAGCGGATCGGGACGGCGAGTGCTCATGCGGGTTACTCAAAGTTTAGTAGTTGGCTGACTGAACATTAGAAGAGTTGGATTTCACAGACTTTATCTCCGTGGCAATTTAGCTGCAACAACGGTTTTCAATCCTTACGCCGCTTATTGCCTTGCGAGATTTCGCCCATGAACCAGCCTGAAAACGCCCCGACTTCCCTGGCCAGCCAGCTCAAGCTCGATGCTCACTGGATGCCTTACACCGCCAACCGCAACTTCCAGCGCGACCCGCGGCTGATCGTTGGCGCCGAAGGCAGTTGGCTGATCGACGACAAGGGCCGCAAGGTTTACGACTCGTTGTCCGGTCTGTGGACCTGTGGCGCCGGGCACACCCGCAAGGAAATCCAGGAAGCGGTCGCCAGGCAACTGGGCACTCTCGATTACTCGCCAGGCTTCCAGTACGGTCATCCGCTGTCCTTCCAGCTGGCTGAGAAAATCACCGACCTGACCCCGGGCAACCTGAATCACGTGTTTTTCACCGACTCGGGCTCCGAGTGTGCTGACACCGCCGTGAAGATGGTCCGTGCTTACTGGCGCCTGAAGGGCCAGTCGACCAAGACCAAAATGATCGGTCGTGCCCGTGGTTACCACGGTGTGAATATCGCCGGCACCAGCCTCGGGGGCGTGAACGGCAACCGCAAGCTGTTCGGTCAGGCGATGATGGACGTCGACCACCTGCCGCACACCTTGCTGGCCAGCAACGCTTACTCCCGTGGCATGCCGGAGCAGGGTGGTATCGCCCTGGCTGACGAACTGCTGAAGCTGATCGAGCTGCACGATGCGTCGAACATCGCGGCGGTCTTCGTCGAGCCATTGGCCGGTTCCGCTGGCGTGCTGGTTCCGCCACAGGGTTACCTCAAGCGTCTGCGTGAAATCTGCGACCAGCACAACATCCTGCTGGTGTTCGACGAAGTGATCACCGGTTTCGGCCGTACCGGCACCATGTTCGGCGCCACCACCTTCGGCGTGACCCCGGACCTGATGTGCATCGCCAAGCAAGTCACCAACGGTGCGATCCCGATGGGCGCGGTGATTGCCAGCTCCGAGATCTACCAGACCTTCATGAATCAGCCAACGCCTGAATATGCGGTGGAGTTCCCTCACGGCTACACCTATTCCGCGCATCCGGTGGCTTGCGCCGCGGGCCTGGCGGCACTCGACCTGCTGCAAAAGGAAAACCTGGTGCAGAGCGTGGCTGAAGTCGCGCCGCATTTCGAAAATGCGCTGCACGGTCTCAAGGGCACCAAGAACATCATCGACATCCGCAACTTCGGCCTGGCCGGTGCGATCCAGATCGCTCCACGTGACGGCGATGCGATCGTGCGTCCGTTCGAAGCCGGCATGGCGCTGTGGAAAGCCGGGTTCTACGTGCGCTTCGGCGGCGACACCCTGCAGTTCGGCCCAACCTTCAACAGCAAGCCGCAGGACCTGGATCGTCTGTTCGACGCGGTCGGCGAAGTGCTGAGCAAGATCGACTGATTTCTCCTTCTATATACCTATAAACAACGGGCGCTCGGGAACGGGCGCCTGTGGACAACTTTTCAGGAGCTTCCATGAGCGTTATTCCGCATTTGATCAATGGCGAACTGGTGACCGAGAACGGTCGCGCGGTTGATGTGTTCAACCCGTCTACCGGCCAGGCTATCCACAAGCTGCCACTGGCGACCCGCGAAACCATCCAGAGCGCCATCGACGCGGCCAAGGCTGCATTCCCGGCCTGGCGCAACACGCCGCCGGCCAAGCGTGCCCAAGTGATGTTCCGCTTCAAGCAACTGCTGGAGCAGAACGAAGCCCGCATCTCGCAATTGATCAGTGAAGAGCACGGCAAGACCCTGGAAGATGCTGCCGGTGAACTGAAGCGCGGCATCGAGAACGTCGAGTTCGCTTGCGCGGCCCCGGAAATCCTCAAGGGCGAATACAGCCGTAACGTCGGCCCGAACATCGATGCCTGGTCTGACTTCCAGCCGCTGGGCGTGGTTGCCGGTATCACGCCGTTCAACTTCCCGGCCATGGTGCCGCTGTGGATGTACCCGCTGGCGATCGTCTGCGGCAACTGCTTCATCCTCAAGCCTTCCGAGCGTGACCCGAGTTCGACGCTGCTGATTGCCCAATTGCTGCTGGAGGCTGGTTTGCCTAAAGGCGTACTGAGCGTGGTGCACGGTGACAAGACTGCGGTGGACGCATTGATCGAAGCGCCGGAAGTCAAAGCGCTGAGCTTCGTTGGTTCGACGCCGATTGCCGAATACATCTATTCCGAAGGCACCAAGCGCGGCAAGCGCGTTCAGGCCCTGGGCGGTGCGAAGAACCACGCCGTGCTGATGCCGGATGCAGATTTGGACAACGCCGTCAGCGCACTGATGGGCGCGGCCTACGGTTCTTGCGGTGAGCGTTGCATGGCGATCTCCGTAGCAGTGTGTGTCGGTGATCAGGTGGCCGATGCACTGGTGGCCAAACTGGTTCCACAAATCAAGGCGCTGAAAATTGGCGCTGGTACTTCTTGCGGTCTGGACATGGGGCCTCTGGTCACTGGCCAGGCCCGCGACAAAGTCAGCGGTTATGTAGAAGACGGCGTAGCTGCTGGCGCGACCCTGGTGGTGGATGGCCGTGGCCTGACCGTCGCTGGTCACGAGGAAGGCTTCTTCCTGGGTGGCTGCCTGTTCGACAACGTCACGCCAGAAATGCGCATCTATAAAGAAGAGATCTTCGGGCCGGTGCTGTGCGTTGTTCGGGTCAACAGCCTGGAAGAAGCCATGCAACTGATCAACGATCACGAATATGGCAACGGCACCTGCATCTTCACCCGTGATGGTGAAGCGGCGCGGTTGTTCTGCGACGAGATTGAAGTCGGCATGGTGGGTGTCAACGTACCGCTGCCGGTGCCGGTGGCATATCACAGCTTTGGCGGCTGGAAGCGTTCGCTGTTCGGCGACCTGCACGCCTATGGCCCGGATGGTGTGCGTTTCTATACCCGCCGCAAAGCCATCACCCAGCGCTGGCCGCAGCGTGCGAGCCATGAAGCTTCGCAGTTCGCCTTCCCTAGCTTGTAAGTAGAAGGGTAGAGAAGGCCGGCCCTTGTGGCCGGCCTTCGCGTTTTCGGGGCTTTTTGAGTTATATGACAGATTTATGAAAATAGCGGTTGACGGCAGATTTCAGA
>NZ_CATKQD010000019.1:0-32075 GCF_949768175.1 Pseudomonas sp. IT-P74
CTGGATTCGTGTCGTACGCGGGATTTTCGAACAACAAAAGTCCCCTGTGGGAGCGAGCTTGCTCGCGATGTTTTTCAGTGGTTTCTAACTCAGCAACCCCATCCGCCGTCTGGCCCGCTGCACCGACCCATTCCGCACCGCCCAGCGCAGCATCGGCGCACTGCGATTGACGCTGGCGCGGATCAGCTTGCGTTGCAGCGGGTTCTGGCTGACGCCGAGCATGTCGCTGGCCCAGTCCGGCAGCAGGTCGATCCCGGCCTGCATCATCAGACCGCCGAAAGGCTTGGCCAGACGACTGGGGGAGGGGGCGTTCAGCAACAGGCGCAGAACTTCCCGACTGCGTTCGTCGCACAACAATTGTGGGCGAACGCGCTCAAGGTAATCGGATATTTCCTGCCGTGAACGGGGCACATCACGCGCCCCAAGACGTTCGGCAACCAGGGCGATCTCGGCGTAATAACGATCCTGATCCGCGAGGGACAAATGTGGATTGCGATAGCGCAGGTGCGCAGCGAGGAAGTTGCTGACCTCCGCGACGTGCACCCAGGTCAGCAGATCAGGATCGCTGGCTGCGTAAGGGCGCCCATCCGGCGCCGTACCGGTCACTTGCAGGTGAATGGTGCGGACTTTCTCGATCAGCCAGTCGGCGTCCTGGCGTGAGCCGAAGGTGGTGCCGGAGATGAACTGCCCGGTGCGGCGCAAGCGACCGAGCATGTCTTCACGAAAGTTCGAATGGTCCCAGACCCCGGCTAATGCCAGCGGGTGCAGCGCCTGCAGCATCAGGGCGCTGATGCCGCCGATCAGCATGCTGCTGAAATCGCCATGGACTTGCCAGCTCACCGAGTCCGGCCCGAACAGCCCGGGGTCGCCCTTGGGATTTTCCAGGTCGAGTTTGCCCAGGGACAAACCGGTCAGGCTCATGATCTGGGTTTCGATGCGGGTGCGGATGAATTCCATGGTGAACCTGTAGGAGCGAGCTTGCTCGCGATGGACGTTAACAATAACGCGTGCTTCCTGAATATACGCGGCGCGTCGGCGTTCATCGCGAGCAAGCTCGCTCCTACAGGGCACAATACGTCATTGATTCAGGCGTTTATCGATCAAGCCTTGCACCACGCTCGGATCGGCCAGGGTCGAAGTATCACCCAGACTGTCCAGTTCGTTGCAGGCGATCTTGCGCAGAATGCGCCGCATGATCTTGCCTGAGCGGGTTTTCGGCAAGGCCGGCGCCCACTGGATCAAGTCCGGTTTGGCGAAACTGCCGATTTCCTTGCTGACCAGGGCCAGCAATTCCTTCTTCAGTTCATCGTTGGTATCGACGCCGTTCATGGGCGTGACGAAGACATAGATGCCCTGGCCCTTGATGTCGTGGGGGTAACCGACCGCGGCAGCCTCGGCGATGCTCTCGTGCAGCACCAGGGCGCTTTCCACTTCGGCGGTGCCGATACGGTGGCCGGATACGTTGATCACATCGTCGATGCGCCCGGTGATCCAGTAGTCGCCATCCTCATCGCGCCGCGCGCCGTCGCCAGTGAAGTAGTAGCCGGGGTAGGGCTTGAAGTAGGTGTCGACCATGCGTTGCGGGTCGCGATAGACACTGCGGATCTGCGCCGGCCAGCTCGACTTTATGGCCAGTACGCCGCTGCCGGCACCTTTGATTTCCCTGCCTTGCTCGTCGAGCAGCACCGGTTGCACGCCGAACATCGGCTGTGTCGCACAACCAGGCTTGATCCGCTGGGCGCTGACCAGCGGGCTGAGCATGATGCCGCCGGTTTCGGTCTGCCACCAGGTATCGACGATCGGGCAACGCTCTTCGCCGACCTCATGGAAATACCACTCCCAGGCTTCCGGGTTGATCGGCTCGCCAACCGTGCCGAGTAGCCTGACGCTGGCGCGGGATGTTTGCTTCAACGGTTCCGGGCCTTCGCGCATCAGTGCGCGCAGGGCCGTCGGGGCGGTGTAGAAAATGTTCACCTTGTGCTTGTCGATCACCTGCCAGAAGCGCGAGGTACTCGGGTAGTTCGGCACGCCTTCGAAGATCAGCGTGGTCGCGCCGTTGGCCAGCGGACCGTAGACGATGTAGCTGTGGCCGGTGACCCAGCCGACGTCGGCGGTGCACCAGAAGACTTCGCCGTCGCGGTAGTCCAGCACGTACTTGAAGGTCATCGCGGCTTGCAGCAGGTAGCCTGCGGTGGTGTGCAGTACGCCCTTGGGCTTGCCGGTGCTGCCGGAGGTGTAGAGGATAAACAGCGGGTCTTCGGCGTCCATCGGCTCGGGCGGGCAATCGGCGCTGGCTTCGCTCAGGGCCTGCTGATACGTGATGTCCCGTCCTTCGACTCGGTTCACCTGCCCCTTGCTGCGCTCGACCACCAGCACGGTGCTCACGTCCGGGCAGCTTTGCAGCGCCTTGTCGACGTTCTGCTTGAGTGGCACAACCTTGCCGCCGCGCACGCCTTCATTGGCAGTGATCACGGTGCGGCAGTCGGCGTCGAGAATGCGATCGCGCAACGAGTCCGGGGAGAAGCCGCCGAACACCACCGAGTGCACCGCACCGATGCGGGTACAGGCCAGCATGGCGTAGGCCGCCTCGGGAATCATCGGCATGTAGATGCACACGCGGTCGCCTTTTTTCACACCACGGCTTTTCAGCACATTGGCCAGGCGGCAGACGTTTTCATGCAGTTTTTTGTAGGTGATCGATGTCGAGTCGGCAGGGTCGTCGCCTTCCCAAATGATGGCGACCTGATTGCCACGTTTCTCCAGGTGCCGGTCGATGCAGTTGTAGCTGACGTTCAATTGCGCACCGGCAAACCAGCTGGCTTCACCGGTTTTCAGGTTGTAGCGCTGGACGGTTTCCCAGGGCGCGCTCCAGTCGAGAAAACGCGTGGCCTGTTCGGCCCAGAAGGTGCTGGGGTGTTCAACGGATTGGCGGTACAGGCGCTGATAGTCGTCTTGACTCAATTGTGCGGCCCGGCGGACGGCATCGGCTTTGGGGAACGTGCTGATATCGAACATGACGGTTCCTTAATCTTGTTTTGCGACAAAGATTAAGATGCGCCGAGAGGTCAATGGGTTCAAGCCGTACACAAAACAACTGTGGGAGCGGGCTTGCTCGCGAAGAGGCCGGTACATTCAACATTCTTGTTGACTGAACCACCGCCTTCGCGAGCAAGCCCGCACACATTGGATATTCGTTGCCCACAGAGTTAGTAATCAACACACACTCTGTGGGCAGGCTTCAAATCACCCGCGGTGACGACCACGGAAGTAATTGATCAGCCCCTGGGTCGAGGCGTCCTCGGCCGGGGTTTCTTCGCTGCCGACCAGGCGGTTGTAGACGCCTTTGCCCAGCTCTTTGCCCAGCTCCACACCCCACTGGTCGAAGGCATTGATGCCCCAGATCACGCTTTGCACGAAGACTTTGTGTTCGTACATCGCCACCAGAGCGCCGAGGCGACGGGGGCTGATGCGTTCGACTACCAGGGTGTTGCTCGGACGGTTGCCCGGGATCACCTTGTGCGGCGCGAGCTTCTGCACATCGTCTTCGCTCATGCCTTTGTCGCGCAGTTCGGCTTCGGCCTCAGGCAGGGTCTTGCCGAGCATCAGCGCCTGGCTCTGCGACAGGCAGTTGGCGTACAGCCACTGGTGGTGGTCGGACACCGGGTTGAAGCTGACGATCGGCACGATGAAGTCGGCCGGGATCAGTTGGGTGCCCTGGTGCAGCAACTGGTGGTAGGCGTGCTGACCGTTGCAGCCGACGCCGCCCCAGATCACCGGCCCGGTGTCGGTGGAAACCGGCTTGCCGTCCTGGCGCACGCTCTTGCCGTTGGACTCCATGTCCAGCTGTTGCAGGTGCTTGGTGATGTTACGCAGGTAGTGATCGTATGGCAGGATCGCGTGGCTTTGCGCGCCCCAGAAGTTGCCGTACCACACGCCGAGCAGGGCCAGCAGCACCGGCATGTTCTGTTCGAACGGCGCGGTCTGGAAGTGCTGGTCCATGGTGTAGGCACCGGACAGCAATTCCTTGAAGTTCGACATGCCGATGGCCAGGGCAATCGGCAATCCGATGGCCGACCACAGCGAGTAGCGCCCGCCGACCCAGTCCCACATCGGGAAGATGTTTTCTTCGCGGATGCCGAACGCCACAGCGGCGGCGTTGTTGCTCGATACCGCGATGAAGTGGCGATACAGCTCGGCTTCCGAACCACCCTGGGCCAGATACCAGGCACGGGCGGCCTGGGCGTTCTTCAGGGTTTCGAGGGTGTTGAAGGATTTCGACGAGACGATGAACAGCGTGGTCTCGGCGCGCAGCTTCATGGCCAGTTCGTGGAATTCGCTGCCGTCGATGTTTGCCAGATAGTGGCAACGCACGCCTTTCTGGGCGTAGGACAGCAGCGCTTCGGACACCAGCTCAGGGCCGAGGAAGGAACCACCGATGCCGATGTTCACCACGTCGGTGATCGGTTTTTCGGTGTAACCGCGCCACAGACCGTCGTGGATACGGCCGACGAGGTCGGTGATCTGGTTCAGCACCTTGTGCACTTCGGGCATCACATTGACGCCGTTGACCGACAGCTTGTCGCCGACCGGGCGGCGCAGGGCCGTGTGCAGGGCCGGACGGCCTTCGGATGCGTTGACGATTTCGCCATCGAACAGTGACTTGATCGCGCCCTTGAGGTCGACTTCGTTGGCCAGGCCCACCAGCAGATTGCGGGTCTCGGCGTTGATCAGGTTTTTCGAATAGTCGAGAAACAGGCCGCAGCTGCTGAGGGTGAATTGGGTAAAACGCTGCGGATCGGCATTGAAGGCTTCGCGCATGCTGAAATCCTGCATGGCTTGGCGGTGGTCATTCAACGCTTGCCAGGCAGGCAGAGCGGTAACGTCATGAGGAGTGCGGTAATACGCCATCGCTGCGGGTTTCCTTATTACTTGAACGGCCTTTTGAACACTAAAAATCCCGGAGCGCTGTGGGTGGGCGTTCCGGTCAACTGCGTCGACACGATTTCATGGCGCAGGGCGACTACAGTAAACCCCGCGCAATGATCTGTCTTGACTTTGTCTGACCTGTTTCCGGTACTTTTTTAACATCGAAGTTAGGAATGGTCCGACAAACGGAAGAGACAGGCTCGGGTCAGGCGACCTGGACCGGAATGGCGTTGCTGGTGTGGCTCAGTTCATTGCCCGGTGCCATGTAGAGCATGCGCGGTTTGAAGTTGAGCAGTTCGGCTTCGCTGTAATGGGCGTAAGCGCAGATGATCACGCGATCGCCAACCTTGGCCTTGTGCGCGGCGGCGCCGTTGACCGAGATCATGCGCGAACCTTCCTCGCCACGGATGGCGTAGGTGGTGAAACGCTCGCCGTTGTCGACGTTGTAGATCTGGATCTGTTCGTACTCACGAATGCCGGACAGGTCCAGCCATTCACCGTCGATGGCGCAGGAGCCTTCGTAATCGAGTACAGCGTGGGTGACTTCGGCGCGATGCAGCTTGGCTTTGAGCATGATGGCGTGCATGAGTATTTCCCAGGTCGGAATCGAACGGCGGGCAGTTTGCCCGAAGGGGTTGTGGGCGGCAATACAGTCTTTTTGGACGCAGAAGCGCCTCTGTGGGAGCGAGCCTGCTCGCGATGGACGTTAACGATTACGCGTGTTTCCTGAATGTACGCGGCGCGTCGGAGTTCATCGCGAGCAGGCTCGCTCCTACAGGGGAATTTCGGTGATTAGTTTGGCGCGTCGAGGTTCAGGTGCAGGTTGTCGATCAACCGCGTCGTACCGAGGAACGCCGCCACCAGAATCACCAGGTCACGATCCTGCGCCGTTGCCGGGCGCAAGGTCAGGGCGTGGCGGATTTCCAGATAATCAGGACGCAGGCCTGCTGCTTCGAGCTGTTTGATCTGGGTGCCGATCAGCGTCGGGTAGTCGCGTTCGCCCTGCTTGATCGCTTCGCCGATCGCATTCAGCGTGCGGTAGACCACCGGTGCCACAGCGCGTTGCTCTTCGCTGAGGAAACCGTTGCGCGACGACAGCGCCAGGCCATCGCTTGCGCGAACAGTAGGCTCACCGATGATCTGGATCGGCATGTTCAGGTCATGAACCAGTGCGCGAATCACCGCCAGTTGCTGGAAGTCTTTCTCGCCGAAAATCGCCAGGTCCGGCTGGACCATGTTGAACAGCTTGCTGACCACAGTCGCCACGCCTTCGAAGTGCCCCGGACGGCTGGCGCCGCACAAGCCTTCGGACAATTGCGGGACGCTGACGCGGGTCTGGCCGGCCATGCCGTCGGGATACATCTCTTCAACGGTCGGGGCAAACAGCAGATGGCAACCGGCCTGGAGCAGTTTTTCCTGGTCGGCGGCGAGGGTGCGCGGGTACTTGTCGAGGTCTTCGCCAGCACCGAATTGCAGCGGGTTGACGAAAACGCTCGCCACCACGAAGTCCGCCCGTTGGGAGGCTTTGGTCACCAGCGCCACGTGGCCGCTGTGCAGGTTGCCCATGGTTGGCACAAAGGCGATGCGCTTGCCTTCGCTACGGGCTCGGGCCACGGCGGCCCGCAGTTCGCGTACGGTTTTTACGGTGTTCATGCAGAGAATCCGTGTTCGATTCCAGGGAAAGTCGCCGCTTTGACTTCAGTCACGTAGGCATTCAATGCAGCTTCAATGCTGGTCTGGCCGGTCATGAAGTTTTTCACGAATTTCGGCATGCGCCCGGTAATGGACAGGCCCAGCATGTCGTGCAGGACCAGCACCTGGCCATCGGTGCGATTGCCGGCGCCAATACCGATCACCGGAATCTTCACCGCCTGGGTGATTTCTTCCGCCAGTTCGCTCGGGACGCACTCGAGCAGCAGCATTGCCGCGCCAGCCTGTTCCAGGGCGATCGCGTCGGCACGCATCTGCCGCGCCTGGTTTTCATTGCGACCCTGGACCTTGTAGCCGCCCAGGATGTTCACCGACTGCGGCGTCAGGCCCATGTGCGCGCAGACAGGGATGCCGCGCTCGGCCAGCAGGCGGATCGAATCGGCCAGCCACAACGCTCCTTCGACCTTGACCATGTGCGCGCCGGCCTGCATCAACAGGGCGCTGTTGGTCATGGCTTGCTCGGTGGTGGCGTAGGCCATGAAAGGCAGGTCGGCGAGGATCAGGGCATCGCTGTTACCGCGTTTGACGGCGGCCACGTGGTAAGCCATTTCGGAAGTGGTGACAGGCAAGGTGCTGTCGTGGCCCTGCAAAACCATGCCGAGGGAGTCGCCCACCAGCAGCACTTCGACACCGGCCTGGTTGCAGGTGTGGGCGAAGGTCGCGTCGTAGCAGGTCAGCATGGTGATCTTTTCACCTTTTTGCTTCAGACCTTGCAGGGTGGTCAGGGTGATGGCTGGCATGAAAAGTTCCTCATTCAGGCGCTGTGGAAACTACTGCGAGTAACGCGCGTGATTCTTCGTTGAATACAGGCGCACGCTCTTTCGTCGTGCTTTTAAGGCCTGGATTGCGCCCTTGAACGCCGTGTAGGCGGCAGCGGGACGCCTATAGTCGTGAGGAGAACGAGGGAAGTCAATTGCGTGTGTTACCGCATTGTTACGGGTGGGGTGTTACCGGGGTAACTGATGCGATTCAGCAGGTTTGTTCGATTCGGCGGTTGGCTGCACTTTTGTGTTCGTCACAAACCAATGTGGGAGCGAGCCTGCTCGCGATGGCGGTGTGTCAGTCCATATCAATATTGAATGTACTACCGCTATCGCGAGCAGGCTCGCTCCCACAGGGGATCTTCGTCAAATCTGGGGGAGGCGTTCCAGGCCGACGAACGGGCATGCCTTGAGCAGTTCGGCCAAGATCCGGCCATCGGCCAGGCGCAGATCCGCAGGGGTCAGTTCCGCCAGCGGATACAGCACGAAGGCCCGTTCCTGCATGTGGTAATGGGGAACCTTGAGGCGCGGTTCGTCGATCAGGCGATCACCGAACAGCAAGATGTCGAGATCCAGTGTGCGCGGTCCCCAGCGCTCAAGGCGCTCGCGACCCTGGCCGTTTTCGATGGCTTGCAAGGCATCCAGAAGGTCGAGCGGCGCCAGCGTGCTGTCGAGAGCGGCCACCGCGTTGGTGTAGCGCGGTTGTCCGGGTAGCAGCGAGTCGCTTTGATAAAACGCGGATACCCCGACCAGCTCCGATTGCGGCAACTGCGCCAGCGCCTCGACGGCGCTGCGTAATTGTTCGGCGGGGTCAGCCAGATTGCTGCCCATGCCGATGTAGATGCGTTCCATGGATTACTCGCCCGTGGTGCTCGACGCGCCGGCGGTGCGTTTTCGCTTGGATCCCCCGCTGCGGCGACGCTTGCGCGGGGCGCCGGTGCCTTCGTCCTTGCCGCTGAGGTCGCGAATCATGTCGCGACGCTCGCTTTCGTTGGCGTCCTGATAGTCCGTCCACCATTCGCCCAGGCCATCGGTCTGCTCGCCGGCGCTTTCGCGTAGCAGCAGGAAGTCGTAGCCGGCACGGAAGCGCGGATTGTCCAGCAGCAGATCGGCACGCTTGCCGCTGCGGCGGGGCAGGCGTTCCTGCATGTCCCAGATCTCGCGGATCGGCATGGTGAAACGTTTCGGAATCGCGATGCGCTGGCACTGCTCGGCGATCAGTTCGTGTGCCGCTTCCTGCATCGCCGGAATCGGCGGCATGCCACGCTCCTGCAGGCGCAGGACGCGGGCCGGCAGGGCAGGCCAGAGCAGGGCTGCAAACAGGAACGCCGGGGTTACCGGTTTGTTCTGCTTGATCCGCAGGTCGGTATTGATCAGGGCTTCGCTGATCAGGGTATGGGTGTACGTCGGGTTGTATTCCAGTGCTTCGGCGCTGGCCGGGAACAGTGGATCGAACAACTGCAGGTCGACCAGCATTTCAAACGTATCGGCGGCATGGCCGGAGAGGAACAGCTTGAGCACCTCTTCGAACAGGCGGGCCGACGGGATCTCGCGCAGCATCGGCGCCAGGCCGCGGATCGGCAGGGCGCTGTGTTTTTCGATGCCGAAGTTCAGCTTGGCGGCGAAGCGCACGGCCCGCAGCATCCGTACCGGGTCTTCCTGGTAGCGTTGCGTCGGATCGCCGATCAGGCGGACCAGGTGATTGCGGATGTCGTGTACGCCGTTGGCGTAATCGAGGATGCGTTCGCTGACCGGATCGTAATACAAGGCATTGATAGTGAAGTCGCGACGTTGCGCGTCTTCTTCCAGGGTGCCATAGACGTTATCGCGCAGGATGCGCCCGCTTTCGTTGCGCGAAGACTGGTTGCTGTCTTCCTCGTCTTCGTTTTGCGGGTGATTGGCGCGGAAGGTCGCGACTTCGATGATTTCGCGGCCGAAGTGGATGTGCACCAGTTTGAACCGGCGCCCGATGATTCGCGCGTTACGGAATTCGGCCCGTACCTGCTCGGGTGTGGCGCTGGTGGCTACGTCGAAATCTTTCGGTGTGATACCCAACAGCATGTCGCGCACGCAACCGCCCACCAGGTAAGCCTGATAACCGGCGCTCTGCAGGCGTTCAACGATATTCACCGCGTAGCGGCTGAATTGCGCCTTCTGCAGCGAGTGTTGGCCGCTGTTGAGCACTTCAGGCGTGCTGCGAATGTGTTGCGTAGGACGCTTGGGAGTACGGAATGACTGGAACAGCTTCTTCAGCATGGGATGCACTGTTTGAAGGAATATTCGGCCATAACAGAAGAATGACCGCATGATGGGCGGGGATTCTAGCATTTAGTCGGGGGATGGTGTAGGACGGCGCAAATTGACCTTGTAGGAGCGAGCACGCTCGCGATGGTCGTTAACGATAATGCGGGAATCAGGTGTCCAGCGGCGCCAATGGGTTTTTCGCGAGCAGGCCCGCTCCCACAGGGGTTTTCCGAATCGCAGAAACCACAAGGGGAGCCGAAGCTCCCCAAGAAGTAGTTGCATGCTCTATTTTTATTTTTGGTTTCGGGCTTCTTGTTTTTGTTGAGCGCCCTCGCCATGAAGCTTTCCTTCATGACCCTCCCAATCGGGAGCCAAGAGCAAACGGATTGCTTTGGTCGCTGAATTGCAGTGATCTTTCGATCCAACCAGTACAGGCTCTGTCTTAAGACAGTTTTTTGTTGTTCTCGGCCTGGTCGTGGGGCAAGCCCCAAATACAACGCCTCTCCAAAAGAATCAGTTAGCTGCGCCTCTCGCCGTCTTGTTTTTATTGTGCGTGAGTCGATTCGTCTTATTTTTATTGTCTTGTGCATTGCTTGTTATTGTTCTTGTACCAAACATATAGCAGGGTGCGTGCCAACTTTTGCGAAACCCAATAAAACAAGGGGTTAGGCCGGTCTGCAGGTATTTCGATGGCCAAAAAAAGCCGGGGCTTCGTTACCGTAAGCCCCGGCTTTTGTTACGTGAAAAAGCTGAGGTAACAGTTTTTTCACAAAGTCACGTGTTACCCCGCACATGAGACAGGTGCGGTTCAGCTTTCGCTGGCCACCCCGGTCTTGCGCCGCGGGATGCCCAGGCGCTGACGGCGCTCCCACAGGCATTTGCGGCTGACTCCGAGCTTGCGGGCCAGCTCGGTTTCGGTCATGTGGTCCTGATGTTCGAGGACGAAATGCTGGAAGTAGTCTTCCAGGGAGAGGTCTTCGGTCGGTTCGTGGTTGCTGTTACCGGTGTTGCCGTTGCCTTGTTGGGGCGCCAGGCCAATGAACTCGTCGTCTTCCAGGTCGCCCAGTTCGATGTCGATGCCCAGCAGCTCGGCGGAAATTTCCGGGCTTTCGCACAGGATAACGGCGCGCTCGACGGCGTTTTCCAGTTCGCGAACGTTACCCGGCCAGGAGTAGTGACGAATGGCTTGCTCGGCATCCGCGGCGAACTTCAGGTCGGTGCGGTTGATTCGCGCGCTTTGCCGCGCCAGGAACGCATTGGCGATTTCGTTGACGTCCGCACCGCGTTCGCGCAGGGCTGGAAGCTTCAGCGCGATAACGTGGAGGCGGTAATACAAGTCTTCGCGGAACTGGCCGATCTTCGCCAGGCTCTTGAGGTCGCGGTGAGTCGCGGCGATCAGGCGCACATCGACTTTCTGCGACTGCACCGAGCCCACGCGACGAATTTCGCCTTCCTGCAATACGCGCAGCAGGCGAGCCTGGGCTTCCAGTGGCAGTTCGCCGATTTCGTCGAGGAACAAGGTGCCGCCGTCCGCCGCTTCCACCAGGCCGGCGCGTCCGGCGCTGGCGCCGGTGAATGCGCCTTTTTCGTGGCCGAACAGTTCGGATTCGATCAGGCTTTCCGGAATCGCCGCGCAGTTCACCGAAATCATCGGTGCCTTGGCGCGTTTGGACAGGTTGTGCAGGGCGCGCGCCACCAGTTCTTTACCAGTACCCGATTCGCCCTGGATCAGAACGTTGGAGTCGGTCGGTGCCACTTTGCGGATCTTGCCGTACAGGTCCTGCATCGGTGGGCACGAGCCGATAATGCCGATTTCACCGTTGCTGTTGTCGGTGCCGGATTTCGCCGCGCCGTTGGCGGCTTTGCCGGTAACCGCTTCGCCGCCGGCTTGCACCGTTTGTCGGTCACGCAGGATGCGTGCGGCGGCTTGCAGCATTTCGTCATGGTCGAATGGCTTGGCAATGTAGTCCACCGCGCCCATTTTCATCGAGTCGACCGCCGAGCGCAGGCTGGCATAGCTGGTCATGATCAGCACCGGCGTGCCCTGGGCGAGCTTGATCAACTCCGTGCCAGGCGCGCCCGGCAGGCGCAGGTCACTGATGATCAGGTCGAACGATGGAATGGTGAAGCGTTCTTGTGCTTCCTGCACTGATCCGGCTTCGCTGACCTGGTACTGGTTACGTTCCAGCAGGCGGCGTAAGGCAGAGCGGATAATGGTTTCGTCTTCGACGATCAAAATGTGCGGCATTGATTCGATACTCTCGACGGTCTCAGTTCACAGCGGACGTCGCTTCGACATGACGCGGCAAGGTAACCCTGATTCGGGTGCCGCGTTGGCTTTGAACATCAGCCGGGCTGTCGATGGTGATTTGTCCATAATGCTCTTCAACGATGGAATAGACCAGTGCAAGGCCCAGACCGGTGCCTTCGCCAGGGTCCTTGGTGGTGAAGAAAGGTTCGAACAATCGGTCCATGATGTTCGACGGAATACCGCTGCCTTCGTCTTCCACGATCAGATCGACCGTGTGTTCGCCGGCTTCGCTCTTGACTCGTACCGCACTGCCGGGAGGCGAGGCGTCACGGGCGTTTGACAGCAGGTTGATCAATACCTGGGCCAGCCGTTGCGGGTCGCCTTCGACCCAGTGTTCGGGGTCGCACAGGTTGTAGAACTGCACTTCGAAATTGCGTCGGTTCAGGGCCAGCAGGCCGATGGCATCCTGAGCCACTTCGGCCAGACAGACGGGCTCGTCGCTGTGCTGATGGCTGCCGGCATGGGCAAAACTCATCAGCGATTGGACGATGCGCGACACGCGTTTGGTCTGCTCGAGGATCTGGCCGCTGATTTCCTTCAACTCGCCGTCTTCTTCACGTTCTTCGCGCAGGTTCTGCGCCAGGCACGCGATACCGGTGATCGGGTTGCCGATTTCATGGGCCACGCCGGCCGCCAGTCGACCGATGCTGGCCAGACGCTCGGAGTGCACCAGTTTATCCTCGAGCATCTGGGTTTCGGTCAAATCTTCCACCAGCAACACCAAGCCGCTGTTACCCGGCGCTAGGGGTTCGTCGATCGCCGCTTTGTGCAGGTTCAGCCAGCGTGTCTGGCCGTCTAGGGCCAGGTGCTGTTTGTGCAAGTGTTCGTCCGGCAGATTGATGAATCCTTGCAGCAGTTCTTTCCATGGGTCGGCAATGGTACTCAGGCGCGAACCGACCACGCGCTGCGCGGCGATGCCGGTCAGTTCCTCCATGGCCTTGTTCCACATGAGGATTTCCTGATCCTTGGCCAGCGAGCAAACGCCCATCGGCAATTCCTGCAGGGTCTGGCGGTGATAGCGGCGCAGGGCATCGAGTTCGGCGGCCAGGCCGGTCAATCGCGAGTGGTAATCCTCGAGCCGGCTTTCGATGAAGTGAATGTCTTCGGTGACGTAGTTTTCGCCGCCAGCCTTGTACGGCAGGAACGTCTCGACCATGTCCTGGGCCACGCTCGGGCCCATCAGGCCGGAGAGGTTGGCCTCGATGCGGTCACGCAGGCGGCGCAGGGCATAGGGTCGGCGTTCGTCGAAAGGCAGATAGAGGTCGCGTAGTGCCTGTTCCACCTCTTTCTGCGCCGCTTTCGCACCCAGTGGCTTGGCCAGTTGCGTGGCGAATTCCTGGGGCGAGGCGGCGTGCAGTTCCCGGCGTTGCGGACGGCGCACGTTATCCACGGCGCAGGCTTCGGCAGCGCTGGCCTCTTCGGTGCTGGCGTTGGTAAACAGCGAGATCAGGGTGAACATCAGCACGTTGGCCGCCAGCGAGGCAATCGCCGCCATGTGCCAGCTGGTGTCGTCCAGCACGTAGATCATGTTCAGCAGCGGAATGTAGAAGCCTTGCAGGTTGCCGACCAGCGGTAACAGCATGGTCACCAGCCACACCAGGATCCCCGCCAGCAAGCCGGCGATGAAGCCGCGACGGTTGGCGGTCGGCCAATACAGGACCGAGAGCACGCCCGGCAGGAACTGCAGCGTGGCGACGAAAGCGACAATGCCGAGGTTGGCCAGGTCCTGCTCGGCACCGAGCATCAGGTAGAAGCCGTAGCCGGCCATGATGATGGCGACAATCAGCGCCCGGCGGGTCCACTTCAGCCAGCGGTAGATGTTGCCTTCGGCCGGTGGTTGATACAGCGGCAGCACCAGGTGGTTCAAGGCCATCCCGGACAGCGCCAGCGTGGTGACGATGATCAGGCCACTGGCGGCGGACAGTCCGCCGACATAGGCCAGCAACGCCAAAGCCTTGCTGTTGGCGGCAATGCCGATGCCCAGGGTGAAGTATTCCGGGTTGGTGGTGGCGCCGAGCTTCAGGCCGGCCCAGAGAATCAGCGGCACCGCCAGGCTCATCAGCAACAGGAACAGCGGCAGGCCCCAGCTCGCACTGACCAGCGAGCGCGGGTTGAGGTTCTCGGTAAAGGTCATGTGATACATGTGCGGCATCACGATCGCCGAGGCGAAGAACACCAGCAGCAATGTACGCCACGGGCCTTCCTGCAAGGGCGTGTGCAGGGCAGCAAGAGCGGTCTGGTTTTGCAACAGCCACAGTTCAAGCTGTTGCGGGCCGTCGAACACGCCGTACAGCGCATACAGCCCGACACCGCCGAGGGCGATCAGCTTGATCACCGACTCGAAGGCAATCGCGAACACCAGGCCTTCATGCTTTTCGCGGGTGGCGATGTGGCGGGAGCCGAAGAAAATCGTGAACAGCGTAATCAAGGCGCAGAAGCTCAGGGCCACGCGATGTTGTACAGGCTCTTGGGTGAGGATACCGATGGAGTCGGCGACAGCCTGAATCTGCAAGGCCAGCAGCGGCAGTACGCCGACCAGCATGAAAATCGTGGTCAGCGCGCCGGCCCAGGTACTGCGGAAGCGGAAGGCAAACAGGTCCGCCAGCGACGACAGTTGATAGGTGCGGGTGATCTTCAGGATCGGGTAGAGCAGCACCGGCGCCAGCAGGAATGCCCCGGAAACCCCCAGGTAGCTGGACAAAAAGCCGTAGCCGTACTGATAGGCCAGGCCCACGGTGCCGTAAAACGCCCAGGCGCTGGCGTAGACGCCCAGTGACAGGGTGTAAGTCAGCGGGTGGCGAATGATCGCCCGGGGAATCATGCCCCGTTCGCTGATCCAGGCAACGCCGAACAGCACCGCCAGGTACGCGGCGCTGATCAGGATCATCTGGGTCAGGCTAAAGCTCATCGGCATCTTTTTGGCTCTGCAGGATGAAGGTCACGACGATCAGAATCAGCCAGAGCAGATAAGGGCGATACCAGGCGCCAGTGGCGTCGATCCACCAATCCATGATGGCCGGGGAAAACAGGTAAATGCCCACTACCAAAAGCAGGACCAAGCGATAGATGTACATCCCGGCCTCTCTTTTTTATGCGTGTGCCCGATAACGTGCGGCGATGGTAACGGATGGGCGCGCCACTGCAAGTGCGATCACAATAGCTGTGCCTCGGGCAGGCTCAGAGTGCGCGGGATCAGCGAGGCATCCCAGTGGGCAATGCCCCAATTCAGCACTTCCCATGGCGTGGCGTACGTCAGTTCGGTTCCAGGGTTCTGTCCCAGCGCCCGCAACGCCCGCAGCAGCAGGGGCGTAGCCTGATCCTCGGTCAACGGTGGCGAGCGGTAGGACTTGCCGAGTTTGTTGCCATCCGGCTGGGTAATCAGCGGGATATGCAGATAACGCGGTTGCGGCAGGCCGAGCAGTTCTTGCAGGTAGAGCTGGCGGGGCGTGGAGTCCAGCAGGTCGGCACCGCGAACGATATCGGTGATGCCCTGCCAGGCGTCGTCCAGGACCACGGCCAATTGATAGGCGTAGAGCCCGTCGCGGCGGCGGATCACGAAATCGCCGACTTCCCGCCCCAGATGCTGGCGGTATTGGCCCTGCACCCGGTCGATGAAGTGGTATTCCAGTTCCGGTACGCGCAGGCGGATGGCTGCATCCTCAGTGCCATGGCCGGCATTTCGGCACAGCCCCGGATAAATCCCGTGATACGGCTCCAGCTGTTTGCGCGAGCAGGTGCAGGCGTAGGCCAGGCCTTGATTGAACAGGCGATCGAGCACCTCGGCGTAGGCATCGTGCCGATCGCTTTGGCGAACCAGGTCGCCATCCCATTCGAAGCCATAGCTTTCCAGGGCCTTGAGAATGGCCGCCTGGGCGCCGGGTTCCTCGCGGGGTGGATCAAGGTCTTCCATGCGCATCAGCCAGCGTCCGCCCACCGAGCGCGCGTCGAGGTAGGAGGCCAGTGCGGCGACCAGCGAACCGAAGTGCAGATGGCCGCTAGGGGTGGGGGCGAAGCGCCCGATGTAAGTGGGGGAGGTGGCGGTCATGAATACAATGTCACTTGTTTCGGGCTTGCGCCAGGCACCTGTGGGAGCGAGCTTGCTCGCGAATGCGGTGTATCAGCCAGCATCGATGTTGAAGTTGATGGCCCCTTCGCGAGCAGGCTCGCTCCCACAGTGTATTGCCGAGGCGAATTCTGGAAACAAAAACGGAGCGTTCGCACGCTCCGTTCTTCGTTCAAGTCGCCATTATTTGCCGACTTGCTTTTCCTTGATTTCCGCCAGGGTCTTGCAGTCGATGCACAGGTCGGCGGTAGGGCGCGCTTCGAGACGCTTGACGCCAATCTCGATGCCGCAGGATTCACACCAGCCGTACTCTTCGTCTTCGATCAACTGAAGTGTCTTGTCGATCTTCTTGATCAACTTGCGTTCACGGTCGCGGGCACGCAGTTCGAGGGCGAATTCCTCTTCCTGGCTGGCACGGTCTGCCGGATCAGGAAAGTTGGCCGCTTCGTCCTTCATGTGGTCCACGGTCTTGTCGACACCTTCCATCAGCTCTTTTTTCCACTGATTCAGGACCTTGGTGAAGTGCTTGCGCATGGGCTCGCCCATGTACTCTTCGCCGGTTTTCTGAACATAGGGCTCGAAGCCGCTGATCGTCTGGTTTTGCTGCTTTGCTTGGGTGGACATGAAATAGACCGCCTCTACTCTTGTAATCCATCTGCGCAGGATTGCTCCATCACCGACACCTGCCGGCCCTGCGGCTGCAAGCGGGCGAACTTACCAGATCAACTCGGGCCGCGCTACTCCCGGATGTCGAGCTCGCGGCACAGGGTGCTTGCAAATGATGACAAACCGTTGTCTGGTGGCTCTGGAACCGTGCTCAATTATTGATTTTAGTCAAACCTTGCGCGCGCGCTTGAGTCGTTTGTGATCGGTGTTACAAGGCCTCTGACCGCTTTAGGTTCTCGCTCGTTCCTGCGCTTGGGTAGAATCGGTTTTTTTTCCGTTGAAGGAAGGCCAATGGCTCAGTCCTACAGTGCCCGCAGTCGCGCGATCGAACCTTTCCATGTCATGGCGCTGTTGGCGCGGGCCAACGAATTGCAGGCGGCCGGTCACGATGTGATTCACCTGGAAATCGGCGAGCCGGACTTCACCACCGCCGAACCGATCATCCAGGCCGGCCAGGCTGCGCTTGCAGCGGGGAAGACCCGGTACACCGCCGCGCGCGGCATTCCGCAGCTGCGTGAGGCCATTTCGGGCTTTTATCAGCAGCGTTATGGCTTGAACATCGACCCGCGGCGCATCCTCATCACGCCTGGCGGGTCCGGCGCATTGCTGCTGGCCAGCGCTTTGCTGGTCGACCCCGGTAAACACTGGCTGCTGGCGGACCCGGGCTACCCGTGTAACCGGCACTTCCTGCGACTGGTCGAAGGCGCGGCACAACTGGTGCCGGTCGGCCCGGATGTGCGTTATCAATTGACGCCGGGCCTGATCGAGCGTCATTGGGACCACGACAGCGTCGGCGCATTGGTGGCGTCGCCAGCCAATCCGACCGGCACGATCCTGACCCGCGACGAGTTGGCGAAGCTGTCTGTCGCGATCAGGGAGCGCCACGGTCATCTGGTGGTCGACGAGATTTATCACGGCCTGACCTACGGCACCGATGCGGCCAGCGTGCTGGAAGTCGACGACAGTGCGTTCGTTCTGAACAGTTTCTCGAAGTACTTCGGAATGACCGGTTGGCGGCTCGGATGGCTGGTGGCCCCCGACGCGGCCGTCGGTGAGCTGGAAAAACTCGCCCAAAATCTCTATATCAGCGCTCCAAGCATGGCACAGCACGCTGCGCTGGCCTGTTTCGAGCCGGCAACCATCAGCATTCTCGAAGAGCGTCGCGCCGAATTTGGCCGGCGTCGGGATTACCTGCTGCCGGCCTTGCGTGAATTGGGCTTCGGCATTGCCGTGGAGCCCGAAGGGGCTTTCTATTTGTACGCCGATATCAGCAAGTTCGGCGGCGATGCCTTCGCGTTCTGTAAGCATTTTCTCGAGACCGAACATGTGGCATTCACCCCGGGGCTGGACTTCGGGCGTTATCAGGCCGGACATCATGTGCGGTTCGCCTACACGCAAAATCTCGAGCGTTTGCAGGAGGCGGTCGAGCGCATTGCCCGTGGGTTGCGGAGCTGGCAAGGCTGATGCGTTTTCATCCTCCCCTCGAAGAAGGGCGCCTGATCCGACGTTACAAGCGTTTTCTCGCCGATATCGAAACCGTTGGCGGCGAATTGCTGACCATTCACTGTCCGAACACAGGCTCGATGCTCAATTGTCAGGTCGAAGGCGGGCAGGTCTGGTTCAGTCGCTCCAACGATCCGAAACGCAAGTTGCCCGGTACCTGGGAGGTCGGTGAAACCCCGCAAGGGCGGCTGTTTTGCGTGAACACCGCCCGTGCCAATGGTTTGATCGAAGAGGCGCTGCGAGCGGGCGTCATCACCGAGCTGAACGGGTTTACCGGGCTCAAACGCGAAGTGGCTTATGGTCAGGAAAACAGTCGTATCGATTTTCGCCTCGATTACCCCGAAGGGCCGGCCTACGTCGAAGTCAAAAGCGTGACCCTGGGCTTCGATGGTACGGCGGTGGCGGCGTTTCCCGATGCGGTCACCCTGCGTGGCGCCAAGCATCTGCGGGAGCTGGCGCACCTGGCCAGGGACGGTATTCGCGCGGTGCAGTTGTACTGTGTTTGCCTCACCGAAATCGAGGCTGTGCGCCCGGCACAGGAAATCGATGCGGTTTATGCGCGGGCCCTGAGTGAGGCGATTGCCTGTGGGGTCGAGGTGTTGGCCTACGGTGTGCGGTTGAGCCATGAAGAAATGCTGGTCGAGCGGCGGCTGGACGTGTTGCCGGGTGGCTAACGGCTGATCCAGATTCCTTGTTCATCCTCGCGGCAGGCCACGCTGGTCAAGGTTTGCCCCGCGCAAGGGCCGGCGACGCATTCACCGTCTTCGATCAGGAACAGTGCGCCATGGGTGGCGCACTGGATCAGGCTGTTGCTGGGGTCGAGAAACTGGTCGGGATGCCACTCCAGGGCAACGCCCCGGTGCGGGCAGCGATTGATGTAGACGTAAACCTGGCCACTGCGGCGCACTGCAAAAAACTTTTGACCATCGATGTCGAACCCGCGGCTGCTGTCATTGACCAGCTCGGCACCTGCGCAAAGCAACTTCATGTCTGTCCTCGGTCCCGCGGCTCGTGACCGGATATGTCCGAGCTTGAGTGTTGAATGCTATCAAATGGTGGACTTGCCCGTGGAATCCTTGGAAGGACGCTACGCCTGACCCTGTCAGTACTTTTCCACAGGCAAAAAAAGACCCGGCAAGAGCCGGGTCAAATAACCGTGATTAGCCTGATGAGGAGATAATCCGAGAGTCCGAACCAAGGGCTTTTCAGAATATCGACCAGTCTCGCGACCAGTTGTGATAATCATATCGATTCTCATTACCAAGTCAATCGCTGTTTTTCGATTTCTTTGCGATTCGCCGCAATTGTGCCTGCCGGCCTCGTAATCATTGGGTTTCAGGTTGCAAAGCTTCAGAAATATTTGTCGGATCAATTCTTGTGGCGTGTAGAAATGGCTTCCAGTTGTTTGTTCAGGGCTTCCTTGCGCTCGGCTGGAATATCATTCCAGTGAACGTCCATCAGGGCGCCTTCAATTGCGTACAGCAACACCTTGGACGCCCGAAAACCGCGCGTGCGCACGGCCCGATAGGCATCCACCGCCCCGAGGCGACGCAAGTCCGAAGCGCTATGGATGCCCACGGCATGCAGCCATTGCGCTGACGTCTTGCCAAGATTCTTCAGGTGTTGCAGTTCATCATTCATCAAGCCTCCTTGCGATGGCCGAATGGAGAGCGTGGGCAATCTTCTGAGGAGTGTAGCCATCAGTAGGAAAAGCGTGATTGTTTGCTCGTTTACGACGCAAAAGCTTCTAAGAAACGAGTATTGGCAGTGGGCTCATAAGACTGTGAGTGCAGGAGAAAGAGGCGGGGCAGAGTATGGGAATCAAGGGCGAACATCCCCGCAGCCCAGCGCAACGAGAGACGCTGGAGGTTTCAGTCAGCGACGATGATCAGCGGGTGCGATAGCGCAATCGCGTGCCGAAGTTCATCGACATCAGGATTTCGTCGGCACTGAGTTCCACCGGAAAGTAAGTACCGGAGATTTGCGCGTGAGCCAGGCTCGCGCCTTCCAGGTTAGCTTTGCGAAAATCGATGCCACGCAAGTCGGCGGAGCGGAAGTAGGCGTCGCTGAAATCCACGCCGTCGGCATTCAACTCGCGCAGGTCCAGCCCCCGGAAATCTCCACCCACCATGTCGATGGGGCCACCCTTGGGGCGTTCACTGTTGAAGCCTTTGATGTCGTCTTTGTGCAGCAGGGCATACAGCGGTGTGTCGAGAAGTTTCGGCTGGCTCATGTCGCATCACCTGTTGGTTTTATGACGCCAGTATAGTGCCACTATTTGACGGCCGTGAAGCCAGCGGAGGCTTCACGGCTGAAAAACTTCCTTACAGGCCCGGAAGGCGCTGACGAATTTGCGCGACAACGGTATCGAGCGTCCCGCTTTCATTGGTCTGGACGCGCTTGCTGCAGAGGATTTCCGCGGGTGTCAGCGCTTCACGGCTGGCTTGCTGCGCTGCGATAACAGCCAGGGTGGCGTCGGACGGGTCTTTCTTGTCCGCCTGGCGCATGGCCAGCCAGCTTTCGATCACGGCCTGTGGCGCATTGCAGTCGAGGATCAGGAAGGGTGCGCCGGTGGCTTCGGCAACCTTCGCTGCACTGTCACGCTGATCTTGCTTGAGGTAAGTGGCGTCGACCACCACCGGGAAGCCCGCACGCAGAATGGCGTCGGCGATTTCGTGCAGGCGGGCATAGGTTGCCGCGCTGGCGTCGGCGCTATAGATGCCGGCCTGTACGTCGTTCTCGACGGTTTGCTCGCCGAACAGGCGCTTGCGCTCGACATCGGAACGCAGGCGAATCGCGCCCAGGGCTTCGACCAGACGCATGGCGACATGGCTCTTGCCGACAGCGGAAACACCGTGGGTAATGGCCATGAAGCGTGAAGGAATGGTGCTGTAGCTTTCCGCCAGGTTGGCGTAATTGCGATACTGGCGCAGGGTCGTGGCGCGCTGCACAGCAGTAGCGTCGGCCGGCATGCTGAACAGGGCAACCTTGGCACGAACCAGTGCGCGGTAGGCTTTATAGAAGTTCAGCAGTTCGAGGCCGCGATAGTCGCCGGTCAGTTCCAGGTACTGGCTGATGAAGCGACGCGCCAGGCACTTCAGGCCGCGATCTTCCAGGTCCATCGCCAGGAAGCCGGTGTCGGCGTAAACGTCGGTAAAGCGAAACGGTTCGTTGAATTCGATGCAGTCGAAGATCACGACCTTGCCGTTGATCACGGTGGCGTTGCCCAAGTGGATGTCACCGTGGCATTCACGAATGAAACCTTCGGCCTTGCGCTGGGCGAGCAGCGGCTTGAGACGTTCGAAACTGCTTTCGGCCCAGGCTTGCAGGGCGTCGAGTTGCAACAGGTCGGCCTTGTCGCTGAGGAACGGACGGATCTGTTCGAAGTTCTGCCGCACTGGCGCCATGACGCTGTCCGGGGTGCCGGCTTCGTGCCCGGCCGGCACTTTCGGTGCGTTGAGGTGGAAGCGGGCGATTTGCTCGGCCATCTCGTCGATGTGCGCGGTGGTCAGTTCGCCATTGGCTTGCAGGGTGCTGAGCAAGCCGGTTTGCGAGAACTGGCGCATCTTCAGTACATATTCGATGGCCGGGCCTTCGCCGCCCAGTTGCGGAGCCTCGGCGCTGCCGGTGACGGGCAGCACTTCAAGGTACAAATCGTCGGTCAGGCGCTGGTTCAGGCGCAGCTCTTCAGCGCAAAAGTGTTCGCGAGCCTCAAGGCTGGTGAAGTCGAGAAAACCGAAATTGACCGGCTTCTTCACTTTATAGGCATAGGGGCCGGTGAGCAGTACCCAGGAAATATGGGTCTCGATGACCTGGAATCCCTCTACAGGATGCGGGTAGAGGGCAGGGTTTTGCAGGGCAGCGATCAGGGACTGGCTCACAGGCGATCCTTCAGAGTCTGGAAAATTCAAGGCCGTCATTATGGCCGCAAGTCCGCTTGACGCAAACCTCGGAGCGCTCCTGTTGAGGATGAATAAAGTGCGTATAATCCGCCGCCATGACTCGTACTCGAACTCCCCGCACCCCGAAAAAACCACCCTCCAGGGGCCTGCGCCCGTGGCTGGGCTGGGCCATTAAACTCAGTCTGGTCGCCCTTGTGGTGCTGGCCGGATTCGCCGTTTACCTTGATGCAATCGTCCAGGAGAAGTTCTCCGGCAAGCGCTGGACCATTCCGGCCAAGGTTTACGCGCGCCCGCTCGAACTGTTCGTCGGACAGAAACTGAGCAGGGATGATTTCCTGACCGAACTCGATGCCCTGGGCTATCGCCGTGAAAGCGTGGCCAATGGTCCGGGAGCGGCGTCGGTCAACGGCAATACCGTTGATCTGAACACCCGTGGCTTCCAGTTCTATGAAGGCATGGAGCAAGCGCAACCGGTGCGGGTGCGTTTCTCCGGCGATTACGTAGCCGAGTTGGCGGGGGCAAAAGGCTCGAAACTGTCGGTGGTGCGCCTGGAGCCACTGCTGATCGGCGGCCTGTACCCGAAAAACCTCGAAGACCGGATTCTGATCAAGATCGATCAGGTGCCACCGTACCTGCTTGAAACCCTGGTGGCGGTCGAGGACCGTGATTTCTATCATCACTTTGGTGTGTCGCCGAAGTCGATCGCCCGTGCAATCTGGGTCAACGGTTCGTCCGGGCGCATGCGTCAGGGCGGCAGTACCCTGACTCAGCAGTTGGTCAAAAACTTCTACCTGACCAACGAGCGCAGCCTGAGCCGCAAACTCACCGAAGCGATGATGGCGCTGCTGCTTGAACTGCATTACGACAAGTCCGAAATTCTTGAGGCTTACCTCAACGAAGTGTTTATCGGGCAGGACGGTCAGCGCGCGGTGCACGGTTTCGGTCTGGCCAGCCAGTTCTTTTTCAGTCAGCCGCTGGCCGAGCTCAAGCTGCATCAAGTCGCGCTGCTGGTGGGCATGGTCAAGGGGCCTTCTTCCTATAACCCTCGTCGTTATCCAGAGCGTGCCCTCGAGCGGCGCAACCTGGTACTCGATGTGCTGCAAGAGCAGGGCGTTGCGACTGCCGAGCAGGTTGAGGCGGCGAAGAAAATGCCGCTGGGCGTGACCAAGCGCGGCAGTCTGGCGGACAGCTCGTTCCCCGGCTTCCTCGATCTGGTCAAGCGTCAGTTGCGCGAAGACTATCGCGACGAAGACTTGACCGAGGAAGGTCTGCGGATCTTCACCAGCTTCGACCCGATCCTGCAGATGAAGGCTGAAGCCTCGGTCAACGACACCTTCAAGCGTCTTGCGGGGCGCAAGGGTTCCGATGACGTCGAGGCGGCAATGGTCGTGACCAACCCGGAGACCGGGGAAGTGCAGGCCATGATCGGTAGTCGCCAGGCCAGTTTTGCCGGGTTCAACCGGGCGCTGGATGCGGTACGGCCGATCGGCTCGCTGATCAAGCCGGCGGTTTATCTGACCGCACTGGAGAAACCGAGCCAGTACACGTTGACCAGCTGGCTGTCGGACGAATCCTTCTCGGTCAAAGGTGCGGACGGTCAGGTCTGGAAACCGCAGAACTATGATCGTCGGTCTCACGGTACGGTGTTCCTCTATCAAGGTCTGGCGCATTCCTACAACCTGTCGACCGCGCGTCTCGGTTTGGCGGTCGGTGTGCCGAACGTCCTGAAGACGGTGGAGCGCCTGGGTGTGACCCGTGAATTCCCTGCCTTCCCGTCGATGTTGCTTGGCGCTGGCGGCATGACGCCGATCGAAGTGGCGACCATGTACCAGACCCTCGCCAACGGCGGTTTCAATACGCCGATGCGCGGGATTCGTAGCGTGCTGACTGCCGAGGGCGAACCGCTCAAGCGTTATCCGTTCCAGATTCAGCAGCGTTTCGATCCGGCCTCCATTTACCTGATCCAGAGCGCCATGCAGCGGGTGATGCGTGAAGGTACGGGCAGCTCGGTCTATAACGTGCTGCCAAGGACCCTGACCCTGGCGGGCAAGACCGGTACCAGTAACGACTCGCGGGACAGCTGGTTTGCCGGTTTTAGCCAGGATTTGCTGGCGGTGGTCTGGCTGGGTCGCGACGACAATGGCAAGACGCCATTCACCGGCGCCACCGGGGCCTTGCAGGTCTGGACCAGCTTCATGCGCAAGGCCGACCCGTTGCCGCTGGACATGCCGCAGCCGGATAATATCGTTCAGGCCTGGGTGGACTCGCGAACCGGACAAGGTTCTGACGCCGGTTGCCCGGGTGCCGTGCAGATGCCGTATATTCGCGGCAGCGAACCGCCTCCCGGCGCCGCTTGCGGTGGTGAAAACCCTGCTGAGTCGGTGATGGACTGGGTCAAGGGCTGGATGAATTAAGCAAAGAGGGTTTCAAGTGAACAAGTGGTTGATTCTAGCGGTTGCCGCCGTAGCTTTGCTCAGCGGCTGTTCCAGCGTACAACGTGGCTCGATTCCGGTCGTGGATTCCGGCACCGCCGTATCCAACAGTGAGCGGATCTCGGCCAATGGCGGTTTCCGCCAGACGACCGTCAAGCGTCCTGCGCAAGGTCAGTCGCAGACCCAGGCGATTCCGCAGGGCGACACCGGCGTTGTGGTGATGGTGCCAGGCGCGGCAACGACGTCGACGCCGATCAGCACCACGCCGATCACCCCGGGTCCGATCACCCCGGGGCCGATTGACACGTCGCCGGTCCAATCGGCGCCGATCAATCAGGGCAGCTACAGCATGCCGTCGTCGCCAAGCGGGATTCCATCGGCCAGTTCGGGCGGACTTTCCGCCGACGAGCAACTGGACAGCCCGGTATTGGCTTTGCTGACCACCGCTCAACAGCAACAGGCGAGCGGTGATCTCAACGGTGCCTCCTCCAGCCTCGAACGCGCACAACGCGTTGCCCCGCGTGAGCCGCAGGTGCTTTACCGTCTGGCGCAGGTGCGCATGGCTCAAGGTGATGCCGCCCAGGCCGAACAGTTCGCTCGCCGTGGGCTGACCTTCGCCAGCGGCCGTCCAGCCCTTCAGGCCAACTTGTGGGAGCTGATTGCCCAGGCGCGCGAAAAGCAGGGTGACTCCCAGGGTGCTGCATTGGCTCGCCAGAAGGCCAAGGTAACGCTGTGATGGATGCGCGCTTTCTGAAAATCGCCGATCAACTGTTGTTGATCGAGCGCGAGTTGCGGATGCAAGGGTGGTGGGATGAAGTTTCGCCCTCTGCCGAAGCGCTTTCCAGTGTCGAGCCGTTTTCGGTCGATACACTGGATTTCGAGCAATGGCTGCAATGGATCTTCCTGCCACGCATGAAGATGATCCTCGAGCAGGATTTGCCGCTACCCAACGCTTCGGGCATTCAGGAAATGGCTGAAATGGTTTTTGCCGGGCGCAATGTCCAGGGCAAGGATCGGCAGTTGCAGGTATTGCTCAAGCAGTTTGATCAGTTGATCACAGCGTCCCGCTGAGCCAGAAGCTGCCAGCATCCGCTGGCAGTTGTTCACAATATCTCTCTATTTTGTCAGCCGCTGCAGGGGAAGTGCATTCGAGTGCCAATTTTTTGCCAAAAGTTGCGCAATCGAAGCTAACACAGGGCTGATTTACGGGTTTTTTCTTGCGTTCTCATGTGCTTAGTAGAATAAAGCACATAGACGACTTGACTTGCGAAGGACGAAACAGAAGAATCCAAAGTCCGCTGTACAGGGACTGCCAGAAGCAGACCCTCTCAGCAGATCATGAGGCGCATATCCGCGTCGACCTGTTACACCCGCAACGCGTTACCTCGCGCTGGGTGGGAAAGCCCCGCAACACTTGGGACGATCCCAATACTTGCTCAGTCAGTGCTGACGTAGTCGGCGACCACCGTCGCTCATGCTCTGCCGAGAAGTAAACCTATTAAGACCCGTCCCATTTTTCGTGGGCGGTATTCTGGCGTTTTAGAGGTGAGCAACGTGGAGCTTTTATCTGGCGGTGAGATGCTCGTCCGCTTCTTGCGTGACGAAGGCGTCAAATATATCTACGGGTACCCGGGTGGTGCTCTTCTTCATGTCTACGATGCCCTGTTCAAAGAACCGGAAGTGACCCACATCCTGGTTCGTCACGAACAAGCGGCTACCCATATGGCTGACGGCTACGCCCGTGCCACCGGTAAAGCCGGTGTGGTACTGGTGACTTCCGGTCCTGGCGCAACAAACGCCATTACCGGTATCGCGACCGCCTACATGGACTCCATTCCAATGGTGATCATCTCCGGTCAGGTGCCTAGCACCATGGTCGGCACCGATGCGTTCCAGGAAACCGACATGATCGGTATCTCTCGGCCGATCGTGAAGCACAGCTTCATGATCAAGCATGCGTCGGAAATCCCGGAAGTCATGAAGAAGGCGTTCTACCTGGCGCAATCCGGTCGTCCTGGTCCGGTCGTCGTCGATATTCCGAAAGACATGACCAATCCGGCCGAGAAGTTCGAATACGTCTTCCCGAAAAAAGCCAAGTTGCGCTCCTACAGCCCGGCTGTTCGCGGTCACTCCGGTCAAATCCGCAAGGCGGCAGAAATGCTCCTGGCGGCCAAGCGCCCAGTGTTGTACTCGGGCGGCGGTGTGATTCTCGGCGGTGGTTCTGCACCACTGACCGAACTGGCGAAGATGCTCAACCTGCCAGTGACCAATACCCTGATGGGCCTCGGTGGCTTCCCTGGCACCGACCGTCAGTTCATCGGCATGCTCGGCATGCACGGCAGCTACACCGCCAACCTGGCGATGCATCATGCTGATGTGATCCTCGCCGTCGGCGCGCGCTTCGATGACCGCGTGATCAACGGCCCGGCCAAGTTCTGCCCGAACGCCAAGATCATTCACATCGACATCGACCCGGCTTCGATCTCCAAGACCATCAAGGCCGACGTGCCTATCGTCGGTCCGGTCGAGAGTGTCCTGACCGAAATGGTCGCGATCCTCAAGGAAATCGGCGAGACCCCGAACAAGGAGTCCGTTGCCAGTTGGTGGAAGCAGGTTGACGAGTGGCGCGGTGATCGCGGTCTGTTCCCTTACGACAAGGGCGACGGCAGCGTCATCAAGCCGCAGACCGTGATCGAAACCCTGTGCGAAGTGACCAAGGGCGACGCCTTTGTGACCTCCGACGTGGGTCAGCACCAGATGTTCGCGGCGCAGTACTACAAGTTCAACAAGCCGAACCGTTGGATCAACTCCGGTGGCCTGGGCACCATGGGCTTCGGTTTTCCGGCGGCCATGGGCATTCAGTTGAGCTATCCGGATGCGGACGTCGCCTGTGTAACGGGCGAAGGCAGTATCCAGATGAACATCCAGGAACTGTCCACCTGCCTGCAATACGGTTTGCCGGTAAAAATCGTCATTCTGAACAACGGCGTTCTGGGTATGGTTCGTCAGTGGCAGGACATGAGCTATGGCAGCCGTCACTCGCACTCCTACATGGAGTCGTTGCCTGACTTCGTCAAGCTGGCAGAGGCCTATGGCCACGTTGGCGTGCGCATCACTGAATCGAAAGATTTGAAGTCGAAGATGGAAGAAGCGTTCGCCATGAAAGATCGCCTGGTGGTGATCGATATTTCGGTCGATACCAGCGAGCACGTCTACCCGATGCAGATCAAAGACGGCTCCATGCGCGATATGTGGCTGAGCAAGACGGAGCGTACCTAATCATGCGGCACATTATTTCCTTGCTTCTGGAAAACGAACCCGGCGCTCTGTCTCGTGTGGTTGGCCTGTTCTCGCAGCGCAACTACAACATCGAAAGCCTGACCGTGGCCCCGACCGAAGACCCGACCCTGTCGCGTCTGACGCTGACCACGGTTGGTCACGATGAAGTCATCGAGCAGATCACCAAGAACCTGAACAAGCTGATCGAAGTGGTAAAACTGGTCGACCTGTCGGAGAGTGCTCACATCGAGCGCGAACTGATGCTGGTCAAGGTCAAGGCCACCGGCGCCCAGCGTGCCGAGATCAAGCGCACTACCGATATTTACCGTGGACAGATCGTCGATGTCAGCGCCAGCGTGTATACCGTTCAGCTGACCGGTACCAGCGACAAGCTCGACAGCTTCATTCAGTCCATCGGCACCGCCTCGATTCTGGAAACCGTCCGTAGCGGCGTGACCGGCATTGCCCGCGGCGACAAAGTACTCAGCATCTAAACCAAATTAGCGAACGGCCTGAACGGCCTGATATAGGGGAAATTCATGAAAGTTTTCTACGATAAAGACTGCGACCTGTCGATCATCCAGGGCAAGAAAGTTGCCATCATCGGTTACGGTTCCCAGGGCCACGCTCAAGCGTGCAACCTGAAAGACTCCGGCGTTGACGTGACTGTCGGCCTGCGTAAAGGTTCGGCTACCGTTGCCAAGGCTGAAGCCCATGGCCTGAAAGTGACCGACGTTGCTTCTGCCGTTGCAGCTGCCGACCTGGTCATGATCCTGACCCCGGACGAGTTCCAGTCCTCCCTGTACAAGAACGAAATCGAGCCGAACATCAAGAAGGGCGCCACCCTGGCCTTCTCCCACGGTTTCGCGATTCACTACAACCAGGTTGTACCGCGCGCTGACCTCGACGTGATCATGATCGCGCCGAAGGCTCCAGGCCACACCGTACGTTCCGAGTTCGTGAAGGGCGGCGGTATCCCTGACCTGATCGCTATCTACCAGGACGCCTCGGGCAACGCCAAGAACGTCGCTCTGTCCTACGCTGCCGGTGTTGGCGGCGGTCGTACCGGCATCATCGAAACCACCTTCAAGGACGAGACCGAAACCGACCTGTTCGGTGAACAAGCCGTTCTGTGTGGCGGTACCGTTGAACTGGTCAAGGCCGGTTTCGAAACCCTGGTTGAAGCTGGCTATGCGCCGGAAATGGCCTACTTCGAGTGCCTGCACGAACTGAAGCTGATCGTTGACCTCATGTACGAAGGCGGTATCGCCAACATGAACTACTCGATCTCCAACAACGCCGAATACGGCGAGTACGTGACCGGCCCTGAAGTCATCAACGCCGAATCCCGTCAGGCAATGCGCAACGCCCTGAAACGTATTCAGGACGGCGAATACGCCAAGATGTTCATCAGCGAAGGCGCTACCGGCTATCCTTCGATGACCGCCAAGCGTCGTAACAACGCCGCTCACGGTATCGAAATCATCGGCGAGCAACTGCGCTCCATGATGCCGTGGATCGGTGCCAACAAGATCGTCGACAAAGCCAAAAACTAAGTCACGTGCTTGTACGAAAAACGCGGCTTAGGCCGCGTTTTTTCGTTTGGGGGCCGGTTCTGGTATAAAGCTGCATCGTTTGCGGCCGAACCCTCGTCCCAGACACCTGTCCAAACTTTCCACCCGTTGCAAGGTAATGTCCATGAGCGAACGCCCCGAAGAGCCAAACCAGCCTTCTGACGCCGAAAGCCTGCTGCCCATCGATGAGCATGTCGAAGAAGGGCATGACGCCGAAGGTCGTAAAGTCCGGCATCGTGGTATCTATCTTCTGCCGAATCTGTTCACCACTGCGAACCTGTTCGCAGGGTTCTATTCCATCATCAACTCGATGAGCGCTCAGGCGGCCTTGAGTGCCGGTGACTCGGCCAATGCGAGCAAGTATTTCGCATTCGCGGCCATCGCGATCTTCGTCGCCATGGTGCTCGATGGTCTTGACGGGCGCGTGGCCCGCATGACCAATACCCAGAGCGCCTTTGGTGCCGAGTACGACTCGCTGTCGGACATGGTTGCCTTTGGTGTTGCCCCGGCATTGCTGGCCTTCGGCTGGGCCTTGGGTGACATGGGCAAGGTTGGCTGGATGGTCGCCTTCATCTATGTGGCGGGCGCGGCATTGCGTCTCGCGCGCTTCAACACCCAGGTCGGCACCGCTGACAAGCGCTACTTCATCGGTCTGGCCAGTCCCGCCGCTGCGGGTGTGGTTGCAGGTATCGTCTGGGCGTTCAGCGACTACGGCATCCAGGGTTCCAAGATGTCTTTCCTGGTTGCGCTGATGGTGGCGGCGGCCGGCATGCTGATGGTCAGCAACATCAAGTACAACAGCTTCAAGGAGCTGGACCTGAAGGGGCGAGTGCCTTTCGTGGCGATTCTCGCGGTAGTGTTGGTGTTTGCGGTTGTTTTCAGTGATCCGCCACGCATTCTGCTGCTGGTCTTCCTCGCCTATGCCGCGTCCGGCCCGGTTCAATACCTGTTACATCTTCGTCGGCGTAAAAGCGTCGAGTGATGTAATTTCCCTCATACTCCGCAGTCTGTTGGTGCATCTGTTCTCCAATGCTGCGGAGTAGCCATGCTGATCAAAGTCCCTAAAGCATCCGACTGCCATGAGTCGGATGTCACGCCTGAATCCATCTACCTTTCTCGACGCAATGTATTGGGTGTTGCTGTTGCCGGTTTGGCCGTGAGCGGCCTTCCTCGGTGGGCGGCTGCCGACGATGTGGCGCGTTATGCGGGCGTCGAGCCTGGCAAGGCGCCTTCCTGGTTCAGCGAAAAGCTTTCCTCGGTCAAGTGGGGGGCGGTTGTCGTCAAGGATGAGGCGATCACCCCGTTCAAGGATGCGACCCACTACAACAACTTTTACGAGTTCGGCACCGAAAAAGGTGATCCGGCCGCCAATGCCGGCACGCTGAAGACGGAACCGTGGTCGGTGGTGGTGGACGGGGAGGTGGGCAAGCCCGGTCGGTATGCGCTGGAAGACTTCATGAAACCGTATCAGCTGGAGGAGCGAATCTACCGACTGCGCTGCGTGGAGGCCTGGTCGATGGTCATTCCCTGGATCGGTTTTCCCCTCTCGGCCTTGCTCAAGGAAGTCGAGCCAACCTCTAAAGCCAGATTCATCCGCTTCGAAACCCTGCAGGATCCCAAGAGCATGCCGGGTCAACGCTCCGGTTTTGCCTTGATCGACTGGCCATATATAGAGGGGCTGCGTCTGGATGAGGCGATGAACCCGTTGGCGATTCTTGCGGTGGGCATGTACGGGCGTGAGTTGCCTAATCAAAACGGCGCGCCGTTGCGTTTGGTGGTGCCCTGGAAATATGGCTTCAAGAGCATCAAGTCCATCGTGCGCATCAGTCTGGTCAGCGAGCAGCCGAAAACCACCTGGCAGAGCATCGCTGCGGATGAATATGGTTTTTATGCGAACGTGAATCCCGCCGTTGATCATCCTCGCTGGACTCAGGCGCGTGAACGCCGCCTGCCCAGTGGTCTGTTCAAGCCGAATGTGCGTGACACGCAGATGTTCAATGGCTATTCAGAGGAAGTCGCCTCTCTATATACGGGGCTCGACTTGAGGAAGAACTACTGATGCGCTATCCGTTTTGGCGTATCGGTCTCTTTGTCGTGGTGCTGGTGTGGCCGCTGCTGTGGTTGTACCAGGCCTGGGAGGATGTCCTTGGGCCGGATCCGGGCAAGGTGCTGGTTGATCGACTGGGTTTGGGGGCGCTTGTTCTGCTGCTTGTAACCTTGAGCATGACCCCGTTGCAGAAACTCACCGGTTGGGCGGGGTGGAATGCCGTGCGGCGACAGTTGGGGTTGTGGTGCTTTACCTATGTGCTGCTCCATCTCGGTAGTTATTGCGCATTCATACTTGGCTTTGACTGGTCGCAGTTGGGTGTCGAGTTGCGCAAGCGGCCTTACATTATTGTCGGGGTGTTGGGTTTTCTTGGTTTGCTGGCATTGGCGGTGACTTCCAATCGATACAGTCAGCGACGATTGAGGGCCGGCTGGAAGAAGTTGCATCGCCTGGCGTATGTCATTCTCGGGCTTGGATTGCTGCATATGCTCTGGATTGTGCGCGCCGACCTGAAGGAGTGGGTGATCTATGCCTCTATAGGTGCGTTGCTGTTAGTGCTGCGGCTACCGCCTTTGGCTCGTCGAATCCCGCGTCTGATGGCTAAAAAGGGCTCTTCTGCCAAAAAGGCGTAAATAGTGGTTGACGGCAGATTCCAGG
>NZ_CATKQD010000020.1:0-26387 GCF_949768175.1 Pseudomonas sp. IT-P74
TTTTCAGGGCGTTGTCGGTCACCACAATCGTCGCGGTCGGCGGAGCGGTGTCGATGGCGTAGTTGCCTGAGGAACTGATCCCGCTGCCGGTGTTGCCCGCCAGATCCGCCACGCCAGTGTTAGCCAGGCTGATGACGTTGGTCGCGCTGATGATGCCTGCTGTCGGGGTAAACGTTGCGGTCCAGGTGATCCCGCCGTCGCTGCTACTCACCGAGGTCAACGTGCCATTGGCGATGCTCAGGTCGGCGTTGGTAAAACCGGTTACCGCCTCGGAGAAAGTGATGGTCACCAGCGAGGTTTCGCCCGCGGTCAGCGCCGTATCGGCCAGCACGATCGTGGCGGTCGGGCGCAGCGTGTCGATGGCATAGTTGTTGGAGTCGGTGGTGCCGCTGCCGGCGTTGCCCGACAGGTCGCTGACCCCGGTATTGGCCAGGGTGATCAGGTTGGTCGTGTCGTTGATGCTCGCCGAAGGTGTGAAGGTTGCCGTCCAGGTGATGCCGCCGTCACTGCTGCTCACCGAGGTCAACGTGCCGTTGGTAATGGTCAGGTCGGCGTTGGTGAAACCGCTCACCGCTTCACTGAAAGTGATCGTCACCAGAGAAGTTTCGCCGATTCTCAGCGCCGTATCCGTCACCACAATGGTGGCCGTCGGGCGCACGGTATCGATGGCGTAGTTGTTGGAGTCGGTGGTGCCGCTGCCGGCGTTGCCGGCCAGATCAGCCACACCGGTGTTGTCCAGGGTGATCAGGTTGGTGGCGTCAGTGATGCTGGCGGTCGGGGTGAAGGTCGCCGTCCAGGTGATGCCGCCGTCGCTGCTGCTCACGGCGGTCAACGTGCCGTTGGTGATGGTCAGGTCGGCATTAGTGAAACCGCTGACCGCTTCGTTGAAAGTGATCGTCACCAGAGAGGTTTCGCCGATTCTCAACGCCGTGTCCGCGACCACAATGGTCGCGGTCGGGCGGAGTGTATCGATGGCGTAATTGTTGGAATCGGTAGTGCCGCTGCCGGCGTTGCCCGCCAGGTCGCTGACCCCTGTGTTGTTCAGGGTGATCAGGTTGGTCGTGTCGTTGATGCTCGCGTTCGGGGTGAACGTGGAGGTCCAGGTGATGCCGCCGTCGCTGCTGCTCACCGAGGTCAACGTGCCGTTGGCAATGGTCAGATCGGCGTTGGTGAAACCGCTGACCGCCTCGGAAAAGGTAATGGTCACCAGAGACGTTTCGCCAATTCTCAGCGCGGTATCCGTCACCACGATGGTTGCCGTTGGCCGCACGGTATCGATGGCGTAGTTGTTCGAGTCGGTGGTACCACTGCCGGCGTTACCTGCCAGGTCGCTGACCCCAGTGTTGTCCAGGGTGATCAGGTTGGTCGCGTCAGTGATGCTGGCGGTCGGGGTGAAGGTCCCCGTCCAGGTAATGCCGCCGTCGCCGCTGCTCACCGAGGTCAAGGTACCATTGGCAATCGTCAGGTCCGCATTGGTGAGACCGGTGACCGCTTCGTTGAAAGTGATGGTCACCAGCGAGGTTTCGCCCACCCTGAGGGCCGTGTCGGTGAACACAATGCTGGCGGTTGGCCGCGCCGTATCGACGACATAGTTATTGGAGTTGGTGGTACCGACGCCGGCGGTGCCCAGAAGATTTATCACTCCGGTGTTGTCCAGAGTGATGACATTGGAGGTATCGGTAATACTGGCGGTCGGGGTAAACGTTGCCGTCCAGGTGAGCCCGCCATTACTGCTGCTCACTGTACTGAGCGTACCGTTGGCAATCGTCAGGTCGGCGTTGGTGAGACCGGTCACGATCTCGGAGAACGTGATCGTCACCAAGGACGTTTCGCCGATGCTCAGCGTAGTGTCAGCGACCACAATGGTCGCGGTCGGTGGCGGCGAATACGCGGTGTTGAGTACACCACCGTCGTTATAGATTGTCGCAACGGAGGTTGGCGAGGTGCCGGTTGTCCCCCCGCCCTGCGCGGTACCGCCTGCACCACTGGCCGCGGCATTACCGGCCAGGGCCGCGAAGTTGGCTGCCGTGATCAACAATGTGCCTTTGTTCCAGATCGCACCGACGCCCCGGCCGCCCACACCGCCATTGCTGGCATTGCTGCCCTGGCCACCGCCACCGCCACCGCCGCCACCGGCGCCAATGTTGTTGCTAATGGTCGACGTGCCAATGATGGTGATCGTGCCGCTGCTGGCGTTGTAGATCCCGCCCACCGCGTTGCCGCCAGCGCCACCCACCTTGTCCCAACCGGCCCCGCCGCCACCGCCGCCAATGGAAATCGTGCCATTGGTGGCCGTCGAACCATTACCGCCGTTGCTGTAATAGGAAACGCCCACCCCACCAGCACCGCCAGTGGTGGTACCGCCGCGACCGCCCATGTGGGTCGCGTCATAACCGCCGCCGTAACCACCGGCGCCGCCGCCGCCCGCACCACCGCCCAACGTGCCGGTACCCGGCCCTGACGAACCGCCATGCCCGCCGCCCTGGCCGCCCAGACCGCCGCCACCACCACCGCCACCGCCGTAAAAAGCGCCGGTGACACCGCCACCGCCGCCGCCACCGGAAGCGCCATTGGAGGTTACGGTGACGTTTCTCAGGGTCAGAATCCCTGCGTTGAAAATGCCCCCGGCCATCGCGCCCGAGGCACCGTAGCCACCATTACCACCCGTGCCCGACACCAGGCCCCGGGTGATCACCAGACCATCGAGCGTCACGATTTTCCCCGCCGCTATTTCAATCACTCGGGTCCTGTACTGACCATCGAGAGTCACGTCAGCCGCGTTGTCGTTGTTCAAGTCGCCATCAACGGTGATGTCCTTGTTAATCAGCAGTTCGGACGTCAGCTGCACCGTCATGCTGCTGCTAAAGGTGACGATGTCGCCGTTCTGCGCCGAGGCGATGGCGGCACGCAGTGAGCCGACGCCCGTGTTGGCGTTGTTGGTGGCGGTCCAGGTAGCCAGGCCCCATTGGTAATCACTCATGGCTCGCGTCGACAGCACGTTGGCGCTTTCGATGTTGCCGGTGACGATTTCCAGATCCCAGTCGCCGCCCACACCGGTGCGGTTGTTCGAAGCCGCTACATCGCGTCCGGTCATTTGCGCCAGCGAATCGACAAAGCTCAAGCCACGCTCGCCATCGGCGGTGTAGCAGCCGTAGATCAGGATGTCCCCGCCAGCGTTGATGTCCTTGCCGATTTGCGCCAGCACCGCGCTGCGGGCGGCGACGTTGTCGGCCGACAGATAGCTGTCGCCCAGCCACAGGTCGCCGGTGTTGCCGTGGGCAATGATCTGCACCGAGCTGATGCCCTGATGCTGGTCGAGGTAGTCGGCGATCTGTTGCAAGCCATCCTTGCCGGCGACCAGTTTCACGATCTGGGTGCCGGACGCCACCCCTTGCATCAGGCTGTCGGCATCCTTGACCCGAGAATCGACGAACACCACGCTTTGGCCAGGCACCGCGACGGGGCTGGCGGCAGGTGCGGCATCGGCCTGGCCGTGGGTGTCCTTGCTGGCCGTCGGGTGATCGGCGGTCGGTGCCTTGGCGGCATCGGTTGTGGAATGACTATCGGCCTGGGCCGCGGTATCGGCCACCGTGGCGGCGACGGCGCCGTCGAACAGCATGCGCGGTTCAAGGGACATGATCATGGGCGCCGCTGGCGTCCGTTGGCCTTCGGTTGCCCGTGACTTTGCCTTTGCTCCGTCAAAAATGGTCCACCACATGCTGCTCACCCGAATTCGAACGAATATACGTAAGGCATCAATGAAAAACGCCGCGATCAAATGTTCGCGGCGTCGGACTTCATACGAATGACATTGGCGGCGCTGGCAGAGCCATCGAGCCAAAAGGACAAGTCTGAGTATTGCTTGAACAGATCCGGCGGCAGGATGGTGCGCCGGGCCTGTACCGCAATTTTGGGTCTGACCTTGTGCAGGCCGGTCACCCCGAGGGCTTGATCGAATTCCGGGGCGTCGTACGCCAGGTGTTCGAAGTCGTGCTCGAACCAGGGCTCGTCAATAAAGTCGTAGACCAGCCGCAGCACCCGCTCCGGAGCCTGGGTCAGCAAGTCATAGTCAATGATCAGCAAGGAGTCGGCATGTTCGCCGTAATAGGCTTCCTTGAGCGCCGCCCACGCAAAACCCACCAGGCGATTGCGCTGGGCCAGGGTTTCGCAACGGCTGTAGACAGTGTTGCGCTCGACGGCATCGCCGAAGAGCTTGGTGTTTTCATAGGGATTGGCGCGGTAAAGCCGCTCGATGCTGTCCATGATCCAGGCGACGTTGCGCACACAGGCAATCACCCTGGCCTTGGGAAACAGATCGTTGATGGCCGGCAGCCGGGCGCTCCAAAGGCGGTTGGTGTCGAACACCACCGATTTGTCGGCTTTGTCGGCGTAGAAGGAATCAAACAGGCCGTGCAAGAGGCGGCGGCGCATGTCGGTGTCGATCACCGCGCCGAACTCGCTGCCAGCGCTGCACTGCTCCAGAACACCGGAAAACAGGGAACCCACCGGGCTGGTCATTCCGGCATGGAAACGCGGGTTCTGCAACAGGATTGCAGAAAGCAGGGTCGAGCCCGAGCGTGGCAAACCGGAAATGAAATGAAAATGGTGCAAGTCCCTTCACCGTTTTTGATAGTCCTTTGTAGGACAAAGCGTAGTCGATCGATGAAACCTCGACTAGTGGTGTTTTGATATCAATTTGAAGCTAAACCGACTTGATACCGAGCTTTGCGCAACCATTGAAGGACGTTAACGACAACAGTCTTGGGGAGCGCGTCCATCGGATAAATACCGCCTCGCCACAACTCCCAAAATCTACGTCTACGCTGTGGCGTGGCGTGACCAAGCCACGTAAAGGAACAGGAGTCGACACCCCAGGTGTCTGGCAGCCGCGTGGCGCGCCAACCACCAACCTGAAGGATGAGGATTCATGGAAGTATTTATCGGCACTATCCAGCCTTTCGCCTTTGATTTCGCCCCCCAGAACTGGGCCCTTTGCAATGGCCAGACCTTGAGCATTTCGCAATGGAGTGCGTTGTTCTCGCTGATTGGCGTGAACTACGGCGGCGACGGCCAGACCACCTTCATGCTGCCCAACCTGCAAGGTCGATTACCGATGGCCCAGGGCACGGGCAGCAATCTCAGCCCGCGTACCATCGGCGAGGTTTCCGGTACCGAAAACGTCACCGCGCTCATCTCCAACATGCCCAACCACACTCACCAGTTATCCGGGCTGACAGCCACCACCACCCTGCAACTGGCCAGCCCGGCGAGCAACCCGGTGAACGCGCCAACGGCAACCAACTCGTTCATCGGCGCTTCGAGCGGCGGACCGGGGACGGCGAATATCTACTCCGATCAACAAGGGGCAACGGCGGTGACGCTCAAGGGCGTGAGCACCACTGTCACCGGAGAGATTGCCTCCACTGGCGGGACCCAGCCCATGAGCGTGATGAACCCGTTCCTGGTCATCAACTTCAGCATCGCCCTGCAAGGGTATTTTCCATCTCGCGGCTGAAGATTCGCCGGGGACCGCGCGCCCCGGCATTGTTCAATTTTCTGGAGCCTGATCATGTTGCAAGCGGTTCAAAGCCATCATTTCCAGGCCCTGCTGGGCCAGACCGTCGCCCTCCGCCTGCCCGACGGCAGTGAATTGCCGATGCAGATCGAACACCTTGAAGACTCACCCCGCGCCCGCATGCGCAACAGTGAGCGCATGCCATTCAGTGTCGAGCTCAACAGCCTGGTCCCGACCGATTTTGTGGACGGTCTATGCATGCTGCAATTGCCGGAACTGGGTGAAGTGGAAAACATTTTCGTTTCCCGGGTGCCTTCGATGGGACGTGATCCGCGGCGAGGCTACTTCTACATCGCCTTCAACTGACTCTTTTCTGGCTCGCAGTGCCTTCAGCCTTGCGGATACCACACCAGCCGTTGTGCCGCGACGTTGTACTCCTGCACTGCAAAGCCCAGGGCCAGGTAATGCGCAAGCGCATGGGGATTGCTGGCCCAGACCACCGTCGCCACCGGGCAACGAATCTGTTGGGCGGCTTTCTGCACCCCCTGCAATACCGCCCGCCCGTATCCCTGCCCCCGCGCCGCAGGGATGAAGGCCAGATACAGCACGCGGATCTCGTTCGGCCCGAAATCAGTGCTCAATGCGCCGATCGCAGTGCCGAGCTTCTCAACCACGTAATGCATGGCATTGGGGAAGTTTTCCCCCAGTCCTTGCTCCTGCACCTGGAACTGCTGGGCCACAATCTGTTCGACCACTTCCACGCTGTCGTCGATCCATTGCAGGTCCGGTCGGGCCGATTGATACAGGCGCTGCAAGAAAGGACCATCACTGGCTAGCGAAGGCCGTACTACCAAACCTTCGGCTGCCACAGTACTGCTGTTCGCCATCGTCGCTCTCCTTAAAAACCGCTTTCCCTGACCCCCAGCGCCGCCATGCGTCGCCAGGCGACCCCCAATAACGACTCGCCGCGGCCCTGCAAAACTACCACGCCACGCAACGGCTGCACCGGCGTTGGCGCCGGTTCGAGGGTGCTCAACCGCGCGCCGTACTGCGCCTGTACTGGCTCGGCTCGTTGATGCTGATCGCGACGCACGGCAATCGGTCCGTGGTGATCGGAGGTCAGTGCCTCCTGATCGACAAACGCCACACCGTTGGTGTCGATTTCGCTCAGTTGCACCGCAATTGCCGGATGCATCGGATCATCGGCGATAAACCGTCCGGTGGCGCCCGGTGCCACGCGCCAGAGCTCTGCCTCGGCCAGATAGCCGCGCAAGCGCACGCCGTCCTCGACCACCCTGGCCAGCGGCTCCCGGGTCGACAGCCAGCGCCCCACCGTCCATTGCGGCAGCAGATCACGCACGGTGCCGGCATGGGGGGCACGCAATAGCAAGCGCTCGCGCTGAGCCGCCAGCCCGCGGTATTCGGCGACCGCTTCGGCCAGCCGCTGCTCGACGATTGCAGCATCGGAAGCCGTTTCGCTGCGACTGGCCTGGCGACGCATTTGCAACTGCTGGATCTCGATTTCCCGGCGCGCAATGGCCTGGCGCGAATCGAGATCCGGGGACTCCAGCTCGATCAGGACATCACCCTGCACCACCGTCTGCCCGTCATGCACCTTCACGACTTTGATTCGTGCCGCCACCGGCGCATGCAGGGTGCTGACCCGGCCCGCTTCCAGCATGGCCGGCACCTCGACGGCGCTGCGCCACGGCAGGATGAGCACCGACAACAGCCCGAGCAGTACCAGGCTGCTGAGCAATACCCGCGGTCCATGCGCCTGTTCGCGGCGACCCCACCACTGGCGCCATTCACTCATGATGGGCAGAAAGATGAACCAGACCAGTTCCACCAGCATCAGGAAAATCCCCAACACCTTGAAGAACAGGTGATAGACCGCCAGAGCGATCCCGAAAAACAATGCCGCGCGCCATAACCACGAGCCATACCCCCAGATCAGCAAACGCCGTTGCATTATCGGCGACCAAGGCTCCGGCGCCGCTTCGCCGTAGCCGAACAAAAACTCGCGCAGGCGCCAGCGGCACAAGGCAAATGCCCGACCTTGCAGGTTATCGACCTGCCAGAAATCGCTGAGCAAAAAATAACCGTCAAAACGCATGAACGGGTTGAGATTGACCACCAGTGTGGTGATCCACGTGGCACTGGCAAGCATGAACGCTGCGGTGCGGGCGGGACCGTCGGGCAGCAACGACCACGCCAGCAAGGCCATGCACGCCAACAGCAACTCGGCCAGCACGCCACCAGCGCCAATCAGCAACCGGGCCTTGCGATCATTGATCCGCCAGGCATCGCTGACATCGGTATAGAACATCGGCAGCAGCACCATGAACGCCACGCCCATGCTCTGTACCCGGCACCCGGCGCGCTTGGCCATGAACGCATGACCGAACTCGTGGCAGAGTTTGGCGAAGAACAGGGCCACGGCAAATGCCAATGCACCGCCAAGGCTGAACAAATGCGGAAACGTCGCGATAAATCGCTGCCAGTCCCGCGACACCAGAAACACCCCCAGCCCCAGCACAGCGGGTAATCCGTAGCGCAGCGCTCGCGGGCCAAAGCGCTCCAGCCAGGGCCAGGCACGATTGAGAAAACGCTCGGGGCGCCACAGCGGAATACGAAAAAACAGGTACTGATGCAGCAACACTTGCCACAGGCTGCGGCGCTGGGCATCCGCTTTAAAGCTGTAACTGGCACGCTGCTGGGGATCGAGGGCGGTAATCAGGTCGTGACTGCGCAAAAAAACCAGCAACTGCTCCAGATCCGCAGCATCCAGCGCCAGTCCCGGCTCGCGATTGGCCGCTTGCAGGACCTGCTCGGGCTCCCCCAGCGACCAGTGGCGCAACAAACGCATCGCCGTCGTACCGAGCTTGAAGTAACGCCCCCGCACCGGGTCGACCAGCGTCCAGCAGGGCGCACCGTCCAGTGCCGGCGCTGCCGGGGACAATTGCAGATCGGCACGCAGACCGGGCAGGCTCACTTACAAGCCCACGCTCTGACGCAAACCGGCCAACGGTCGACGCAGCAGGTACAACGCCAGCGGCGCCCGGTCACCATAAATTTTTGCCGTGCCGCGCAAGCCGATGCGCGGGGGCGGCGCGTCGAAATTCGCATCCAGCCGATAGGCCAACTGTCCGCCCGCCGTGGGTTGCGCTTCATAAGCTGAACGTTCGAGTCTGGCCCGATGCCGTTGCAGCGGGTCACTGTCGAGGAACAGGGCGACTTCAGCGCCGGGCTCCAGGGAAATCGCGTCCCCCACGGCCAGCTCGATACGCAATTGCGCCTGGGTCGGATCGGCGATTTCCATCAGTCGCTCTCCGGTCTGCACCGGTTTGCCAGTCCAGCGTTCGGCATCGGCAAATACCGCAATGCCATCGCGCTCGGCGCGCACTTCGCTGCGTTTGAGCAGTTCACGGGCGTAGTCGCGCTCGGCGCGTTTCTGTTCGACCCGTGCGGCCAGCAAATCCAGTTTCGAACTGGACTCGGCATCGGCGAACGAACGCTGGGAGTTGGCCTTGAGCTCCGCCTCGGCAACTCCGAGGGCGCGATCGGCGACATCGGCCTGAGCCTTGAGCGTGGTGCTTTCGAAGCGCAGCAGCAACTCGCCGGCCTTCACCGTCTGGTTGGGTTTGACCAGGAACTCGGCAATCACACCGTCCAGCGGCGCCGCCACGACCCGACCGCCCAGCGGCACCACTTCGGCCGGTGCCAATACGGACTGGCGCACCGGGATCAACAGCCCGAGCAACAGCAACGCGACCAGCAACGCCTGGCGTTTGCGGGTCCAGCGCAGACGCCATGGCTTGCGTGGCTGCAATGCCTGCCAGGCGTGGCTGTAGGTATCGCCCAGTTGCGCCAGCAGAACTTGTTCGGCAGGGTTCCACCTAACGTCCCTGGCCAGCCACAACCCGCCGAACACCTCGCCTTGGCGATCGATCAGCGGCAACCAGAACACCTGCGCAGCCGACAGGCTTTGCCATTCAGCCTGCAACGACTCGCTAAGGACATCGGCGGCAATGACCCGCGCCTGCTGCAATTGTTCGCGCTTGAACAGCTGCACCACCGCCTGCTCGACGAACGCTACAAAGGGTGAATTCGGCTCCACCGCGCTGACACCCGTCACGGCCTGCACCTTCCCGGCGATCAACAGTGCCGCATGGCGAAAGCCAAACAGTGCCTGGCCATCATTGACCAGGCTGTAGGCTAATTGGGCGGGCGTTTGGGCTGCGCGGGTCTGGCGCTCAAGGTCGAGAAAGCGTGCGAATACCTGCTCGGCGCCGCCGCTCACCGGCGCGTTCACTTGAACTCCGCGAAATGTGCCGTGCCGCTCATGCCCGCCAGCAGCCCGCTGGCATCGGGCACGCTGGCCACCAGCAGCAAGGTCTGGCTGCCTTCATCGATTCGCGCGCCCAGGCGTTTGACTGTCACATCCAGCGGCTTGCCGGTTTCATCGGGGACAAAACTGAAGGTCTGGCCGGGCTTGAGTCGCGCCATCCAGCGCGAGGGCACCAGCAGATGGATTTCCAGGGTGCGGTTATCGACCACGTCCAGCAAGGGTGCGCCGGCAGGTACGCTTTCATAGCGCTGTACCTTGCGCTCGACGACCTGGCCATCGAACGGTGCCAGCACGCTGCAACGCTTGACCTGCACTTGATACACCTGAGACTGCGCCTGGGTTTCACTGACCTTGGCCTCGGCACGTGCCACTTCGAAACGCCCGACAGAATGCAGCGCGGCCAGTTGCCGGTTGTGCGCCAGCTCTTCACCCGCGCCACGGCTGGCCGCTTGCGCGGCATTGAGCTGCGCCTGATAGGCCGAGCAATCGAACCGCGCCAGGGTATCGCCCTTCTTGAACGATTCCCCCTCGCTGAACGGCAACTCGACAATCCGCCCAGGCACCTCACTGGCCAGTACGGCCTGATCCCGGGCCCGCAATACACCGCGAGCCTCGGTGCTGGTCGCAGCACTGGCGCCGGCATCCATTTGCGCAAGCGGATCGTCTGTCCCAGGCGTTTGCGCCTGGACAACGCTCGCGACGAGTACACATCCCAACCCCAACACACAGAAAATCCGCATGACCGTACTCCCTTCCGGATCAACGGAGTCTACGACAGCGGTGACTAGCGTCAAGCAGATGGCCATCATTGCCTGCGTATTAACGCTGCGCCGTCTCGGCCAATGGGTACACTGACTCCCAACCCCCACCCAACGCCTTGTACAACCCGACGGCCGCCAGCGACACGCCGGTCGAGCTTTCGACCCACTGCTCCTGCGTCGCCAGCAACGCGCCCTGCACGGTGAGTACGGTGACGAAATCCACCACGCCCTCGACGTACTGCTGTTGCGCGGTGTCCAGCGCAATGCGGTTCTGGCGCACGGCTTCGGCCAGGCTGTCGCGGCGCAGCTGGCTAGCGTTGTAGGCGGTCAACTGGTCGTCGATTTCATGCCAGGCGCGCAGCACGGTTTGCTGATAGGCGATAGCGGCTTCCTGTTGTTGTGCTTCGCGTAACTCGAGTACGCCACGCAAGCGGCCTGCGTCGAACAATGGCAAGCTGAACTGCGGACCGATCCCGAACGAACGCGAACCCCAGGAGCCGAAATCGCTCAGTTGCATGGCCTGGGAACCGATGTTCCCCGACAGGGTAATTCGCGGATAGAAGTCGCCCTTTGCTACACCAATGCTGGCCGTCGCTGCATACAATCGCGCTTCGGCCTGGCGAATGTCCGGCCGGCGTTCAGCCAGTTGCGAGGGCAAGCCGATGGCGACCTGACGCGGCGTTTGTGGCACCGGTGCGTCTGTGAATAACTGCGCCGCCAATGCCTGGGGCGGTTCGCCCATCAACAGACTCAAGGCATTGATCAATTGCCACTGGCGCTGTTCCAGTGCGGGCAGGCGCGATTCGATGGCCGCCACTTGTGCGGCGGCTTCGGCGACATCCAGGTCCGTCGCGACGCCGTCGGCCAGGCGCAACTGCGAGAGCTTCAGACTATGGCGGGCAACGTCGAGGTTCTGTTCGGTGACGAGTCGGGTGTTCTGCACGCCGCGCAGCTGAATGTAGTCCTGGGCGGTTTCGGCCAACACCGACAGCAGCACACCGCGTCGGTCGTTCTCGGCGACTTCCAGGTTGGCGTCGGCCGCTTCGGTTTCCCGCCGCACACGGCCCCAGAAATCCAGTTCCCAGGAGGCGGAAAAGCCGGCATCCCACAGGTTGAAGGCGGACTGGCCGTTGTGCCCTGACGGGTCGTTCAGGCCTTCACCACTGTTGCGGTTGCGTCCGTAACGGCCGCTGGCCGCCATGTTGGGGTATCGGTTGGCAGTGGTGACCTGGCGCACCGCACGACTTTGCTGAAAGCGGCTACTGGCCAGCTTCAGGTCGAGGTTGTCGGTCAGGGCGCGTTGGCTCAGGGCTGAAAGTTTGGGGTCGTGGAACACCTCCCACCAGCGCTCGGTCATCGTTTCGGCGATAGCCTGGCTGGTGGCTGCCCTTGATGGTTTCGACCATTCGGCAATTGGCTGTACCTCAGGCTTCTGGAAGTCCGGGCCGACGGTGCAGCCGCTGAGACTCATGACGAGCAAGGCACTGAAGGTGAGTGGCTGCCACAGGCCTCTTCGCGAGCAGGCTCGCTCCCACAATGAACTTGCGAAGGATCCAGAACTGTCAGCACTGCGCAGATCCCTTGTGGGAGCGAGCCTGCTCGCGAAGGCGCCTGACCAGCCAACACAGTCCTTCATCGCTGAGTCACCTCACCCACAGACGACACATTGCTGCCGGTTTCAATACTCGCCTCCACCGACATCCCTACCCGCAAGCGCTCGGCCAGCGACTGCCCCGGCTCCAGCACAATCTTCACCGGTATCCGCTGCACCACCTTGGTGAAGTTACCGGTGGCGTTGTCCGGTTTGACCGCGGCGAACGTCACCCCGGTGGCCGGCGCAATGCTTTCGACACGACCTTTGAGTGCCGCGCCGCCCAGGCTGTCGACGCGCACCTGTACAGCCTGCCCCGGCTGTACATCCGTCAGTTGGGTCTCCTGGAAATTGGCCATCACGTAAGCCTGCGCCAGCGGCACCACCGCGAGGATTTTGCTGCCCGGGGTGACATAGGCGCCGACCCGCACCGCGCGTTCGCCGACCATGCCGTCCTGGGGCGCGACGATCCTGGTATAGGACAACTCGTAGCTGGCCATTTCCAGCTTCGCTTGCGCCCGTTTCAGGCCACCTTTGGCTGCATCGCGCTGGGCCGTGAGGATTTCCACTTGCTTGCGTTCCGCCGCCAGCACCGCCGTGGCATTGGTCAGCCGCGCGGAGGCCTGGTCGATGCGCGTTTGCGCCTGTTGCGCATTTTGCACCGTGCCGGCGCCCACCCCGGCGAGGTGCTTGTAGCGGTTCAGTTCATGCTCGGCAAAGGCCACTTCCGCCTTTGCCGAAACCACCGAGGATTGCGCCTGGGCAATCACCGACGCCTGGCGCTCGAGGGTCGCCCGGGCGTTTTGCAGTTGCGCCCTGGCCACCAGCGTTTCGGCATCGGCGGCCTCGGCGGCGGCGCGTAGATCCCGGTCATCGATCAGCGCCAGCAACTGCCCGGCCTTGACCTGTTGGTTGTCCTCCACCAGCACTTGCTTGATGAACCCGGCAACGCGCGGCACGACCAGAGTGAAATCCGCCGAGACATAAGCATCGTTGGTGTTCTGCCGGGTACGCTTGCCGAACAGACCGGGCATTGCCAGGTACAGCAGCATGCCGACAACCAATACGGCGGCCACGGCAACCGCGACTTTCTGCTTTGCTTGAGTGTTCATAAAAACCTTCTGTATCAGTGGAGCATTCAGGTCGGTGCGCGCGGTGGAAAGATCCGCGTCGGCAGCCAGAAAATCAGCAGGATCAGGGTCACGGCGATACCGGCCATGCACAGGTAAAGATCAGAGGACGTGAGCACCACCGCTTGCTCATGCAGTCGACGAGCGAGGCTTGCGCTGTCGTATTCGGCCAGCGGTGAGTTGCCGAGTCGATCGACCAGCATGGTCGAGTGAAAATGCAGGCGTGCCGTGGTCAACGCCTCGATCACCCCGGTGGCGATGACCGCCGACAGGCCTTTGACGGTGTTGAACCAGGCCGATGCAAACGGCCCCTCCATCGGGTTGATGCTGCCGGTGGACAGCATCAGCAGCGGCAGCACCGCCATGGGCTGACCGAAAATCTGCAGCCATTGCAGCACATAGAAGTCGTCACGAATCCACGCGGACGTCAGTTGCGAACCGCCGACGCACGACAGCGCCAGCATGCTCAGGCCGATGCCCAACACCCAGCGGCAATCGACCCAGCGAAAGTTGCACAGCGCCGCCACCAATGGCAGCGCAATCAATTGCGGTAGCGCCGCCAGCAGCATGATCGGTGCGGTCTGCAACGGACGATACCCCTGGACCTGCGCCAGGTAGCTGGACGGAATGATGATCACCGCCTGCAACACCACCAGCACGCCCGCCAAGGTCAGCAGGGCGAAAGACAGGTTACGGATGCCGAGCATCTGCATCTTGAAAAACGGCATCGGCTGCGACCACTCGCCGACCAAAAACAGCACCAGCAGCAACAGCCCGCCACCGAGTAATCCACAGATCAGGCTGGACTCGAACCAATCCAGACGATTGCCCTGCAGAATGCCGATCACCAGCATGCAGATGGCGGGAAAACCCAGCAGCACGCCGCGCCAGTTGAAGGACTTGAAGCGCTCCAGGCGCAGGGGGTCCCGGGGTAAGCCATACGCCACTGCGGCCATGGCAATCAGGCACGGCGCGATGACTTGCCAGAAGGCCCATTGCCAGCTGACGTACTCGGTCCACAACCCGGCCAACGGCGTGCCCAGGCCCGGGCCGAACGTCGCCGTCAGGGCATAACCGGCCAGGCCATATAACTTCACATTGGCCGGCAAAAACCGCAGGGCCACGGTCATCAGCATGGGTGGCAATGCACCGCCCGCGAGGCCTTGCAAGGTGCGCAGCAACAACAGGCTTTCGTAATTCGGGGCGAAGGGGCACAGCACACCCAGCAGGGTGAACAGGCTGATGGCCCACAAGGTGAAACGCCGCAACGAGAACGTCACCGCACACCACGGCGCGAACGCCATGGCCGCCACCGACGTCGCGGTGTAACAGGCCACCAGCCAGGTGCCTTCGTCGTAGCCGATGGCCAACGCACCACGGATGTCGGCCAGGGCGACTTTGGTCACCATCTCGTTCAGGCCCGACACCAGCACCGCGAGCAATACGCCCACCAGACCGATGATGATCCGCGGGCCGAAAACCTGTGGTGAAGCTGTCGGGCCGGTCGCGGCGACAGGCGCCGGGGCCGTGAGGGAAGTCATGTACTGCAAGCTCCGGCGTGGAAAGACCGAAGCATTCTAGGAAGTGTGATGCCTGACGAAAATCAACTTATTGGCAGGTTATAAGTGCGCTAGACGCAACAATACAAAACCCCTGCCCCTTGTAGGAGCGAGCCTGCTCGCGATAAACCCGAGAACGCCGCGGGGAACCTGCCAACCAGCGTTATCGTTGGCGACCATCGCGAGCAGGCTCGCTCCCACAGGAGTTCAGCGGTGACTTTCAGGTTGTGCAGCCAGCCACGTCTCATCGCAACACGTCTTGAGCGTTTCACGCAGCCAGCGGTGGGCCGGATCCTTGTCGAAACGCGGATGCCAGGCCTGGGTCAACATCAACGTCGGCAACGGGATCGGCAGGTCGAACGAGCGCAGCTTCAGTCCGAGCCGTCGCACACTCAGCAAGGCTTCCTTGGGCACCGGCAGAATCAGGTCGGAATCGGGCAAGGCGAACATCGCCGCATGAAAGCTCGGCGCGATCACCGCCACCCGCCGCTCCAACCCCAAGGCATTGAGCGCGGTATCGATCGGCCCCCGGGCAATGCCACGCCGGGACATGCTGATATGCGAGAACCCTGCGTAACGCTCCGCCGTGATTTCATCGTCCAGCAGCGGGTGATCCTCACGCACCAGGCCGACAAAGTGTGTGGAAAACAGGTTCTGGACTTTCACTTCCGGCGTCAGCGGCCGGGTGTTACTGATGCTCAGATCGATCCGCCCTTCGCGCAACGCCTCATCATCACCATCGCCTTCCGGGACGAAACGCAATTCGCAGTGCGGCGCCTGACGATCAAGGGAGTCGAACAGCTTGCCGCCGTAGACGCCGACAAAGAAGTCGTTGGCCCGAATACTGAACCGCCGCCGCAGCGAGCTCAGCTCCACCGCATCGGCCGAACGAAACAGCAGCCCGGCCTGCTCCACCACACTGCGCACCTGTTCGCGCAATTCCAGCGCCTTGGGGGTCGGCACCAGGCCACGGCCGGCGCGCACCAGGATCGGATCGCCAATGGCTTCGCGGATGCGCGTCAACGTCCGGCTCATGGCCGCCGGACTCAGGTTCATCCGCCGCGCGGCGCCCACCACACTGCCCTCATCGAGCAAGGCGTCGAGGGCGACCAACAGGTTCATGTCGGGGAATTGCATCGCATGCACTCATATCTGATCAAGATTGATTCAAGCGCAATGCTACCGCAGCATCCCCCACCGTTTCACCGTCACCCGCTCCAACGAATCAAACACCAGATTCTCCACCAGCAACCCAATCAAAATCACCACCGCCAACCCGGCAAACACCTTGTCGGTGTACAGCTCATTGCGATTCTGAAAAATGTACCACCCCAGCCCGCCCTTCCCGCTGGTCGCACCAAACACCAGCTCAGCCGCAATCAACGTCCGCCAGGCAAACGCCCAGCCGATTTTCAGCCCCGCGAGGATCGACGGCAGTGCTGCCGGGATCAGGATGAACAGCACAAAGCGCATGCCCTTGAGGCCATAGTTGCGCCCGGCCATGCGCAGGGTTTCCGAGACGCCGAGGAAGCCGGCGTAGGTGTTCAGTGCCAGTGCCCAGAGCACCGAATGCACCAGCACGAAAATCAGACTGTTCTGGCCCAGTCCAAACCACAGCAGCGCCAACGGCAGCAGGGCGATGGCCGGCAAGGGGTTGAACATCGAAGTCAGGGTGCTGAGCAGATCACGACCGAACTGCGTCGACACTGCCAGTGTGGTCAGGGCAAACGCCAGGACGATGCCAATCAGGTAACCCTTGAGCAACACCACCAAAGAAATCCATACCTTGCCCAGCAATTCACCACTGAGCAGACCGTCATAGAGCGCATGTGCGGTTTGCACAAAGCTCGGCAGCAGCAGGTCGTTGTTCTGATAGCGGGCAACGGCTTCCCACAGCACTGCGAGCAAAATCAGAATCAGGGTTTTGCGCAGCCAACCTTGCTGCCACAGTCGTTGGCCGAGGGGTAATCCCCGCTCCAGCGGCACACTGGTCAGCGGCTGCAAAACCGTTTCGAACTCTTCACGCGGGGATGATAAATGGCTCATCGGGCCCTCCTCTCTACTGGCTCAATAAGCGATGCGGATGTCGGCGAAGTCCAGTTCATGCTCGGTTTGCGGTGATTGACCTTCGTCGAACAACAGCCGGTGAATGCGTCGCGCCGATTCCTGAAACGCCACACCGCCGAGGCTGTGCAAATCGTATTGATGGCTGTGGACTTGCGCCCTCACCCGGCCCGGATGGGGCGACAGCAACAGAATGCGATTGCCCACCACCAGCGCCTCTTCGATGGAGTGCGTGACGAACAGCAGCGTGAAGCGAACCTCTTCCCAGAGCAGCAACAGTTCCTCCTGCATCTTGCGTCGGGTCAGGGCATCGAGCGCGGCAAAGGGTTCGTCCATCAACAGGATTTTCGGCTGCATCGCCAGCGCCCGAGCGATGGCGACCCGTGCCTTCATGCCACCGGACAAGGTGTGCGGATAAGCATCGGCAAACGCCGCCAGGCCGACCTTGTCCAGATAGTGCAGTGCCCGCTCTTCGGCCTCCCTGCGCTTGAGGGTTTTCGAGGCCAGAAGCGGAAACATCACATTCTGCTTCACGGTTTTCCACGGCGGCAGTTGATCGAACTCCTGAAACACCACGATCCGGTCCGGCCCCGGCGCATCGACGCGCCGGCCCTGCAGACGGATCTCGCCTTCCACTGGCTGGATGAAGCCGGCGGCGGCCTTGAGCAACGTCGACTTGCCACAGCCGGACGGCCCGAGCAGGACAAAGCGGTCCGCCGGGTCGATTTCGAAACTGACTTGATGGGTCGCCCGCACCACCCGCTGCGGCGTGCGGTATTCGAGACTGACGTTATCGACCGACAGCAGCGCCTGGGCCGCCGCGATCGGTTTGCTGACCGTGTGGCCTTGCAAAGGGGCGTTCATGTCGGTCAGCTCCCCTGCAGCGGTTTGGCGTCCTGGAAGAAGTAGTCCTTCCATGAATCCGGTTTGTTTTTGATCGCTCCGACGCGGTAGAGGAACTCCGCCAGAGGGAAAGTGTTTTTCGGCGTGACGCTGAATTCGAATTGCGGGTTGTCGATGATTTTCAGCAACGCGGCGCGGTCGATTTTGGCCTTGGTAACACGGATGTAGGTGTCGGCTGCCGCGCCCTTGTCGTTCTGTGCGAATTGCGCCGCTTCGGTCAGCGCCTCAATGAATGCCTTGTAGGTTTTCGGGTTCTCATTGCGGAATTTCTCGGTGGCGAACAGCACCGTCGGCGAGTTCGGACCGAGCAGGTCAAAGGTGTTCAGCACCACGTGCACGTTGGGATTGGCCAGTTCCTGATCCTGGAACGGCGGGTTGGAAAAGTGCCCGCTCAGCTCGGTGCCGCCGGCCACCAGTGCAGCCGTGGCATCAGGATGCGGGACGGCAATGGTGTACTTGTCGAGGCGATTGAAGTCCTTGTCACCCCACTGTCTGGCCGCCGCGTATTGGAGGAAGCGCGACTGCACCGACACGCCCACCGCCGGCACCGCGATGCGGTCCTTCTCGGTGAAGTCGGCGATGGTTTTGACCTTGGGGTTATTGCTCACCAGGTAGTACGGAAAGTTACCCAGGGAAGCCACGGCCTTGACGTTCTGCTTGCCGCGGGTGCGATCCCAGATGGTCAGCAGCGGGCCGACACCGGCGCCGGCAATGTCGATCGAGCCCGACAGCAACGCATCGTTGACCGCCGCGCCGCCGGAGAGCTGGGTCCAGTCGACCTTGATGTCGATCCCTTCCTGCTTGCCGTACTTTTCGATCAGGTTCTGATCGCGCACCACATTGAGCAACAAATAAACGATGCCGAACTGTTCCGCAATGCGGATTTCACCTTCGGCGTGAGCCACGGTCGGCGCCACCAGGCTGCCGGCGATCAGGCTGAAACCCAGGCCGATGGCTGCGGCCAGCGGTGCGAATGGAAGACGTTTGGACATGATCAAATCTCCGACAGATCAGAAAGGCGCGTCGCCCTTGATGGTGGTGCGATACAGCTTGCGGCGCAGATGGCTGGGGCATCCGGCGGCGAGGTGGATCAGCGAACGGTTGTCCCAGAACACCAGGTCATGGGGCTGCCATTGATGGCGGTAGATGTTTTGCGGCAACACACTGTGGGCATACAGCTCGGTCAGTAGTTGCTGGCTCTCGTCTTCCGGCAGGCCAACGATGCGGGTGGTGAACCCTTCGCTGACGAACAACGCCTTGCGGCCGTTTTCCGGGTGGGTACGCACGACCGGGTGAACAACTTCGGCAACCTGGGCAAGCTGCTCAGGCGTCAGGGTCGGGCGCCAGTTGCCTTCGAATTTGGTCTCGCTGTAACGCGCCGTGTAGGAGTGCGCCGCCGAGCGGCCTTCCACCGCTTTGCGCAACGCGAGCGGCAGGCTGTCCCAGGCTTTGTGCAGGTCGGCGAACAAGGTGTCGCCGCCTTCTGACGGCAGCTCTTGGGCATGCAGCATCGAGCCCAGGCTCGGCAGCTCTTTATAGGAAAGATCGGAGTGCCAGAACTTCCCTGCATCGCCCAGGCCGATGTTCTGGCCATTTTCGACGATATTGGAAACGATCAGGATTTCCGGATGCCCTGCCAGCAGGAACTGCTTGAGCACATGGATCTGCAACACGCCAAAACGACGACTGAAGTCGATCTGTTGCTCAGGGGTGATGCGCTGGTCGCGGAACACCACCACGTGATGATCCAGGTGCGCGCGGTGAATGCGGGAAAAATCGTCATCATTGATCGGACGGGACAGGTCGAGACCGATGATCTCGGCGCCCACCGCTGTGCTGAACGGGCGGATTTCAAAGAATTGTGGCGCGATGCTTGGCGAAGCTGAAGCTGCAGACATAAATCACTCCCACGCACGGCACGCTCAAAGGCGCGCGCGTCGATCAGAAACTCACGGAGGTCCCGTGTTGGTTCGTGTCGTGCGGCGCGCCGATTGGTCGGCAGGTACGCAGGAGAATGACTTTATAGATATAAGAATTGAAATTTAAATACCGTTAATGAATAACGATATGGCGATTGATGAGGGACTGAGTAGGTGGCCAAGTGACATTGTTTGTCACTTTCTGACAGGGTTTGGTGTTCCGGCGGACGCCATCGCGAGCAGGCTCGCTCCCACAGGGGTTCTCCGCAGGGCACAAAATTGTGCTCCAGCAAAAAATCCAATGTGGGAGCTCGCTCCGGGCGGCGTTCCGACGATGAGGCCAGTAGCCCCGAAGGTGGATTACCGCTCGTGCAGCGCCTCGGCCCGCGCCCGGATGATCGGCTTGAGCAGGTAGCTCAGCACGGTCTTCTTGCCGGTGATGATGTCCACGGAAGCCACCATCCCCGGAATGATCAGCAACGGTTTTTCATCGGTACCCAAGTGGCTGCGGTCGGTTCGCAGCTTGATGATGTAGTAAGTGGTTTTTTTGTCTTCGTCGGTGATGGTGTCGGCGCCGATCTGCTCCAGCTTGGCCTTCAACCCGCCGTAGATGGTGTAGTCATAGGCGGTGAATTTCACCGTCGCTTCCTGCCCCGGATGCAGGAACGCGATGTCTTGCGGGCGGATCTTCGCCTCGACCAGCAAGGTGTCGTCCAGTGGCACGATTTCCACCATGTCGCTGCCCGGCTGGATAACCCCGCCGATGGTATTGACCAGCAACTTGTTGACGATACCCCGCACTGGCGAAGTGACCAGCGTCCGGCTGACCCGGTCTTCCAGGGCCTTGCCGGTGGCCTGGGCCTTGTTCAGGTCGGTGCGTGCTTCGTTGAGTTGGGTCAGGGCTTCGCTACGGAACTTGCCGCGGGTTTCATCGACCTTGCGCTGCACTTCCTTGATTGCCGATTCGGCACGTGGAATGGCCAGGGTGGTGGCGTCGAGCTGACCACGGGTCTCGGCTTCGGCACGCCTGAGGCGCAGGACTTCCACCGGCGATACCGCGCCCTGGGCCACCAACGGCTCGGACATGCTGATTTCCTGACGCTGGAAGCCCAATTGCTGGCGATACTGCGCCTGCTTGGACGTGAATTCGCGCAGCTCTTGCTGGCGCTGGATCAGTTGCTCCTGCAAGCCGCCAATCTCATCGTGCAACTGTTGGCGACGGCTTATATAGAGCGACTCTTCGCTCTTGGCCTGACCCGGTACGGCCTTGAGCACATCCTCGGGGAAGTTCAGCGGGCGATCTTCGACCTCAGCGCTCAGGCGTTCGACCCGCAGCAGCATCGACAAGCGATCGGCCTCGGTTTCACCGACGTTCGAAGCAAATCGCGTGTCGTCCAGGCGAATCAGCGGTGCGCCGGCTTCGACGATCTGGCCTTCCTTGACGAACAGCTCGGCAACGATACCGCCTTCAAGGTTCTGGATTTTCTGGATCTTCGACGACGGAATCGCCTTGCCGTCGCCCTTGGTCACTTCGTCGATCACCGCGAAGTTGGCCCAGAGCATCAGAAACACAAAGAACGCGATGATCGCCCAGATCGTCAGCCGCACCACCCGTGGCGCATCCTCGATCAGCGCCTTGTTGACCTCTGGCAGCGGCTGCCCCTGAAGCGAAGCAGAGCCTTTGAAGTAGCGAAGGATCGAACCCTTACCCGACTTAAGCAACACTGATCTGCCCCTTCTTCAACGCTTCCATCACCGCGGCTTTCGGGCCGTCGGCGAGAATCTGCCCGCGGTCGATCACGATCAATCGGTCCACCAGCGACAATAGCGATGCCCGGTGCGTTACCAGCACCATGGTCTTGTTTTCGATCACCGCTGCCAGGCGCTGCTTGAGGCGCTCTTCGCCGGTGTTATCCATGGCACTGGTCGGCTCGTCGAGCAGCAGGATCGGCGGGTTGAGCAGCAATGCACGGGCCAGGGCGACGTTTTGCCGTTGACCACCGGAGAGGTTCTGCCCGCGTTCGCCGACTTGCAGCTCATAACCCTGCGGATGCAGGCGCGCATACTCGTGGACGCCGGCCAGTTCCGCGGCTTGCAGCACCAGTTCGTCCTCTACATACCGCGCCCCGGAAACCAGGTTGTCGCGCAAGGTGCCGGCGAGCAACTGAATGTCCTGGGGCACGTAGCCGATGTTGTATCGCAGTTCGCTGACGTCGATCTGGCGGATATCCACACCGTCGACCAACAGCGTGCCGTCATCCGGCTGGTACAACCCCACCAGCAATTTCGCCAGCGAGCTCTTGCCCGAGCCGCTTCGGCCAATGATGCCGACCTTCTCCCCGGGACTGATCGACAGGTTGATGTTCTTCAGCGCCAGGTTCTGCTGTTGCGGGTAGGTGAAGTTGAGCTGGCGGCACTCAATACCGCCCTGCAGCACCTTGCGGCTGAGCGGACGTTCTTCGAAATTGCGCTCCTGGGGCAGCTCCATCATCTGGTCGACCGAGGTCATGGTCACTCGCGCCTGCTGATAACGAGTCAGCAGCCCGGACAGTGACGCCAGCGGGCTGAGCGCACGGCCACTGAGCATGTAGCAGGCAATCAGGCCGCCCATGCTCAGGTGACCGTCGATGATCTGGTACACGCCGAAGACGATCATGATCACCCCGGCCAGTTGCTGGATCAGCAAGGTGATGTTCATCGCCAGGCCGGAGAGCATTTTCACTCGCAACTCAAGGCGACTGAGGGTGCCGATGGTCTGTTCCCACTGATACTGGCGTTCGCTTTCGGCGTTGTTGACTTTCACCGCATCGAGGCCGGCCAGGGTTTCGATCAGGCTCGACTGACGCTCGGCCCCCAATGCCATGGTCCGCTCCATGGTCGCCACCAGGGGTTTCTGCAAGGCATAGCCAATAGCCAGGGCGATCGGGAATGCCAGCACTGGTATCCACACCAGATGCCCACCAAGGATCGCGATGACGATGAAAATCAGAATCGTGAACGGCAGGTCGATCAGGCTGGTCAGCGTCAGCGAGGCGAGGAAGTCCCGCAGGCTCTGGAACTCATGGATGTTCTGGGCAAAGCTGCCGACCCGCGCCGGCCGGTACTTCATGGCCATGCCGACGATGCGCTCGAACAGTGTGGCCGAGATGATCAGGTCGGTTTTCTTGCCGGCCAGATCCAGGCACAGGCTACGCAGGCTTTTCAGGATCAGGTCGAACAGGTAGGCGCCGGTGATGCCGAGGGCAAGCACCCAGAGCGTCGCCTCGGCCTGGTTCGGCACGACGCGGTCGTAGACGTTCATCACGAACAACGGCGCGGCCATGGCAATGATGTTGATCAGAAAACTGGCGGCGATGGCGTCGGCGTACAACCAGCGCGAACGCTTGAGGGTGTCGCGGAACCACGAGCGCGCACGCGGAATCAGCGTGCCGTGGTTGACGTCGAATTTGTGCTGCGGCTGGGCGAAAAAGACCTTGCCGGTGTAGTCGTCGGCCAGCAGCTCACGGCTGACCAGGGACTCACCGCCATCGCTTTCGCTGAGCAGTACCCGCACCTGGTCTTCGCCTTGCCAGCCGAGCAGGACGGCACTGCGACCGTCCTTGAGCAGCAACAATGCCGGCATGGCAATCGCTGGAATATCCTCCAGCTTGCGTTGCAGCACCCGACCTTGCAGCCCCGCGCGAGCGGCCGCGCGAGGCAGCAAGTCGACACTCAGGCGCTGCTCGGGCAGCGGCAGGCCGGTGGTGAGCATTGCCGCGCTGGCAGGTTTCTGATGCAGCATGCAAAGAGCGAGCAGACCATCCAGTAGCGGATCGTCATGCAACGCGCGCGGATCATGAATGAGTTGAACCCGACTGACTTCTGATTCCACGCTCGGCACTCTTGGCTAACAATTGAACAACGAAGGTCCTGCTCAATTCATACCGGGCAATTGGACCTTGGGCTTCACGTCGTTCTGCACAACGGATGCCAATGGTGCGACCACTCCCTGGCTCTTGAGCAACTCGCCCATGGTCGCCTTGATTCGGTACTGAGTAAATAACTGAATGTTCTTGATCTCCGCCAGACGACGAGAAGAGGTGAACAGTTCGTTCTCACTGTCGAGCAAATCGAGCAGGGTACGCTCGCCAAGGCTGAACTGACGCTGGTAAGCGATACGCACGGCGGTGCTGTGATCGACGTATTGCTGGGCGATCGGCACCTGCGCATTGGCATTGTTCAGGGCGTTCCAGGCCAGGCCCAGCTCTTCATTCAATTGGCGCAGGGCGTTGTTGCGGATATCCAGCGCCTGGTTCGACAGGTAGGACTTGGACTCCAGATCAGCCTTGTTGCTGCCGCCGGAATACAGGTTGAAACGCATGCGCAGCATGGCTTGCCATTCGTTATTGTGGCCGTTCTGACCATCAATATCGTTGTCCGCGGAGCGACCCAACTCAGCATCGAAGCGCGGGTAGAACGTCGACTTGGCCGTGTCGTACTGCTTCTCGGCAGCGGCGATATCGGATTCGGCCGAGCGCAGGATCGGGCTGTTTTCCAGCATCTGCGCACGGGCTTCATTCAGGTTGGCCGGCATCAACGCCAGGAAATTCGCCGGGCGCTCCAGTTGATCCGGCATCTGGCCGACGGCGGAGAGGAAGTTGGTTTCGGCGTCAGCCAGGTTGGTCTGTTCAGTGATCAGGTTGTTGCGCGCCTGGGCCATCCGCGCCTCGGCCTGATCAAGGTCGGCGCCACTGCCGACGCCGCGCTGGGTGCGCAGTTGAATCTGGTCGTAAATGCGTTGGTGGCTCTTGAGATTTTCCTCGGCCAGACGCACGAATTCGCGGCGGGTCAGCACGTCGAGATAGACCTGGGCTACAGTCAACCCGGTGCGCTCGGAGGTACTCAGCAGCGAGTAGGCGCGGGAGTTGACGGTGGCTTGTTGACGCCCGACTTCGCTGGACGTCGCAAAACCGTCAAAAACCATTTGGGTCAGTCGCAAACTTGATTCACTGCGATTCAGGGTTTCGAAGTGATTGTTGCCGTCGTCTCGCGTCGTCACGCTATCGGTGCCTTCACGACCATAACCGCCCAGCAGGTCGACCCGTGGCAAGTACCCACCCTTCGCAGCCTTCAACTGATAGTCCGCAGCCAACCGGCTGTTGACGCCCGCCTGGACTTCCGGATGGACATCCAGCGCTTGTTGCATGGCTTCTGGTAAGGACTGCGCCTGGACGAAGGACGCGGCGAGGGCGAATGGTATAGCCATGAACAAAGGCGAACGCATTGTAGGAATTTCCCAGGACTTCTTGTCTTGAATCACAGCAAAAGAACGCGCTGCGTCGGAAGATGGCAAGCGGAATGACCGTATGTCGGAAAGTTCAAAAACGGAACTGGATCACATACCGAGGACAGGTCACAGCTCAAATATCAATGTGACATTACTGGGACGATTGTTTAGGATGGGACTCAGAAGGTCAATAGTTTGGCATAAAGTTAATAGCGAAAAAATATAGCCAAATTATTGACGATTTGATGCGTCAAACTTGTGCATCTATTTTGCAATGTACGTCCAGACTGGTCGGCGCAAACGCCATCAGGTCCATGGAAGCCAACTGAACGTGACACCCCGGAGAGTCTTCAATGAGCAGTGTTGTTGCCATCGTCAAAAGCATTGTCGGTCAGGTTTTCGTGGTGTCCCCAGAGGGCAACCGCCGCGTTCTCGTTGAAGGAGACAAATTGTTCGCCGGTGACCAGATCGACACCGGCCTTTCCGGTGCCGTGTCCCTGGAACTGGCCGATGGCCGCACTCTGGATCTGGGCCGTGACACCCAGTGGAGCGCTGACGCCCCCGACTCCGGCACCGACCTGGCAGCAGCCACCGCGCAGGCCGCTCCGTCCGTTGAAGAGTTGCAGCAAGCCATTGTCGCCGGTGCCGACCCGACCAAAGACCTTGAAGCCACCGCTGCAGGTCCGACGGCGTCGGGTTCTGGCGGTGCCGCCGGTGGTGGTCACAGTTTCGTGGTGCTCGACGCTACGGCTGGCCGCGTCGACCCGACCATTGGTTTCCCGACTGAGGGTATCAACTCGGCTGCGCAAACCACCCTGGAAATCCCGGGTAGCCAGACCACCAATGCCAATGCCAATGCCAATGCCAACGCCATTACCCCGAGTGATTCAGTCCTCAGCCTCAGTGCCACGCCGACCATCACCGAGGCCGGTGGCGTGCTGGTCTACACCGCGACACTCACCCAGGCACCGCTGAGCGACCTGACTGTCACCTTGTCCAACGGCGCCGTGATCGTGATTCCCGCTGGCTCGACCACCGGCACCGTCAATGTGCCATTGGCGGCGAACGACACTGTCTATAACGACGCGACCCAGATCGAAGTAACTGTCACCAGCACCAGCGGCGGCACCGGCATCACAGTGACACCGCCGACAACCCCTGCCGTGACCCAGATCACCGATACCGTCGACACCACCACGGTCACTCTGACGGCCGGCAATACCGTCACCGAAGGTGGCCAGATTACCTATACCGCGACCCTGAGCAACCCGGCGCAGACACCGGTGACCGTCACCCTGTCCAACGGTTCGACCATTACCATTGCCACC